>CAMPKG010000151.1 GCA_946887085.1 uncultured Sphingobacteriales bacterium | reverse complement strand
CAGTCACTAAGTTCAATGGTAACCAAATATTTTCCCAAGGTGCCGAAATCCACTTTTTTCGAACTGACAAAACCGGAACAGATCTAGCCAACAAAACATACTCCGACAATAATTTTATCGACGAACGCAGTGTTGACGTTGTCCCTTACACGTCAACCCAGTCCATAATTGTAGCGCAGGTACGAGGAAGCGGGGACGGTGGAGATAATATCAAAGTACTCGTTGTCAATAATAGCGATGGTTCAATAGCGCTTGACAAAATCCTAAGTAATCCCGGCAGGAATTTATATGCTTTGCATGCGATTTATCAAAATAACCTTTTGTATATCTGCGGCTATATTGGGACTGGGACAAACTATCCAAACTATCCTGATTATACGCCGTCGCCTGGTACATCAGATAAAGAGATTTTTGTACTAAGCTATGACCTAAACAACACCGTATCATGTTTGGCTATTGACTTCCCCTTTCCCAATGACCCACTATACCCAAGTTACGATTTTGATATGGCCATAAGAATGGTTCCTTTAGGCACCGGCAACATATTTGTAACAGGAAGCTGCAATTCTGACTACGTGTACGAAGATTGGATTCAGCAGCAATCCACTCCATCATTCGGATCAGCGACCCTATCGCTGTTAGTTGATGCTAATCTTAGTGTTTTAGCATTGCGTCCTTTTTTAGCACCAATTCCACCAGTGTCCTCCGAACAGAAAGACGTGTATGAGTATGGATTTGGGGCGTATGAAGACCCTAACGGCGATGGTCTCTATGTTTTCAGCAACACTTTTTTGCCTGCCTCACCTTCTTACGGGTTTTCGGCATATCCCAAGCACATCGGTATGACTTATATAAGCAAAACCAGCCTCAACTTTACGCCATGGCTTGAACAACGCCGTCTGCATTTTCCAGACATTAGTCATAACTGGGGTACACAGGTATTAGGCAGCAACAATAGTTCTCAACGGCTCATTTTAGCCGGCCTTCAGGACAATTGGGATGTATTATGCTCATTTCCTTCCGCATATTTACAGCCATCTCAAACAAATATTAATCCTTTCCTAGCAGAATTGAGTCCGACATGGAATAGTGTATCAAATACTATAGGTTTGAACGGAATTTATTTTTGGAAAACGTATTTTACTCAATATGGGACTAGTTATTTTAATGTATTGGGTGGGGGCCTCTCGAATATCGCATGGCCTACTGAGTTTGTATCCAACAAAGCTGCAAATAATACGACAGATATCGTGTTTATGGCTCCCCGCAGTCACAATCAACTGGCTTTCCCCACGCTCGGTATGAAATTCACGAGAACAGACATTAATGGTGACGTAGCAACCGGAAATAGTACATGCGATAATTCTTATGAGGACTGTATCCCAAGTTCATCGCAACTTTGGACTAGTGAAATAGCAAATGGCTTATTTTATCCTTACAGCTACATTGGGTCTATGGCGATCATTAGTGTAACAAATGGCAACAGTATAGCGTTTACTGCAAATTTTGTTGACCAATGGGATTGCAGCAGCTCGTCCGTCTACAAGCCAAGCACAATAGATGATATGCGGGGAGTCGAAAAAAGCATAAACATCTACCCCAATCCAGCAAACGAATATCTCGAGGTTGATCTGAACCTTATCAACAATTATGCGACGATAGAAATCGAATTGACGGACGTTACAGGCAGAATACTGAGAACTTTATACAAAGGACCAGCAAGCAATCTTGTCGGAAACAGAATTCAAGTAGATGCAATCTCACCCGGTTTATACATCGCAAAAATCAAAGCCAATGGAGAAATAGTGCATCAACAAAAACTGGCCATAAATTAACCACCGTCACTGAAGAAAAAGTCCTAGGCCTGTCGGAACCTCTCCAAAACAACAAAAAGCCGCCCTCCCGGGCGGCTTTCCTATTAAAGTCCATTAGAGTCTAGTGTTCTTCTTCTCCCGGCCTCAGGGGCGTTGTTTGGGGGATGAAGTCGTTACCATTGCCATCGTCTTTGTAGTCGTATGGCCAGCGGTAAACGGTGGGTATTTCGCCAACCCAGTTGCCATGGCCCGGCTTAATGGGTGTTGTCCACTCCAGCGTTGGCGAGCCCCATGGGTTCTGCGTCATCATCTTGCGTCCGCGCCAGATGCTGGCGAAGAAGTTGACAACGAATATCAGCTGCGCGAAGAATACAATGATCGCGGCTATACTGATAAAGGCATTCAGGTCATTGAATTGTTTGAACGATTCCCAGGCACTGTAGTCGTAATAACGGCGGGGCACACCGGCTATACCCTGGTAGTGCATTGGCCAGAAGATGAGGTAGGCGCCCGCGAACGTCAGGAAAAAGTGGATATAACCCAGCGTGTTGTTCATGAAGCGGCCATACATCTTGGGGAACCAGTGATAGATACCGGCGAACATACCGAAGAAGGCAGATACACCCATTACTATATGGAAGTGCGCCACTACGAAATACGTATCGTGCAGGTGAATATCGAGTGCCGAGTTACCCAGGTGAATACCGGTAAGACCGCCCGAAATGAACAGCGAAACGAAACCAAGCGCGAATAGCATCGGCACAGAGAAACGGATCTTACCGCGCCAGATGGTTGTCAGCCAGTTGAACACTTTTACCGCAGAAGGCACAGCGATAAGCAGCGTCAGCAGTACGAAGATAGACCCGAGGAAAGGGCTCATACCTGTTACGAACATGTGGTGCGCCCATACAACGAAGGCCAGTACGGTGATACCGATCAGCGATATGATCATCGCGAAATAACCGAAGATAGGCTTGCGGCTATGGTTTGATAATATCTCTGAAGCCATACCCATGCCCGGCAGCATGATGATATACACCTCAGGGTGGCCGAGGAACCAGAACAAGTGCTGGTACAGGATGGCAGAACCACCTATGTGCGGCAGTGCTTTACCGCCTATGAATATTTCAGAAAGATAGAAGCTGGTACCGAAGTTGCGGTCAAATATCAGCAGTACGAAACCCGACAGGAGCACGGGGAACGAAAGCACACCCAGTATCGCGGTGAACAGCAGCGCCCAGATGGTGAGCGGCATACGCGTCATGGTCATGCCCTTGGTACGCATGTTCAGGATAGTAGAGATATAGTTAAGGCCGCCCAGCAGTGAAGACACCACGAACAGGGCCATACTGATCAGCCATAGATCCATACCTATGCCCGATCCCATAGAAGCTTCCTTCAGGGCACTGAGCGGAGGATAGGTCGTCCATCCACCGGATGCAGGGCCTGTCTGCACGAACAGGGAAATGAACATGAAAATGCTGGCGGTAAAGAAGAACCAGTAAGAAAGCATGTTCATAAAAGGCGAAGCCATATCACGCGCGCCTATCTGCAGGGGGATAAGCAGGTTGGCAAACGTACCGCTCAGTCCTGCCGTAAGTACAAAGAATACCAGGATGGTACCGTGCATGGTTACCAGGCCGTAGTAGAATTCAGCCGACAGTTTGCCGCCTTTTGCCCACTCGCCGAGGAATGTCTCCATGATCGGAAAGGTCTGATCGGGAAAGCCCAGCTGAAGGCGGAAGAACACCGAGAACAAGGCGCCAATGATGGCCCAGATGATACCGGTGATCAGGAACTGCTTGCCGATGACCTTATGGTCCTGGCTGAAAATATACTTCGTGAAGAAGTGCTGCTCATGATGGTCATGACCATGATGTTCCGTAGAGGCTTCGTGGGCATGCGCTACATTAGGTCCGTCTATAACTACTGGATTGCTCATTTTTTATGCACTATTTGTGTCACGCGTTGGCGCGACGATTACTTCATCGTTATTGCTTTAACAGTATCGGTTGTAGTATGGGGGGCTGCAGGAGCGGTGCTATCGGCAGCAGGCGCCGCAGGCGCATTGTTGGTTGCATAATATGGCTGTTGTTTCGCCATCCATGCATCATACTCTCCCTGCGTCTCCACGATGATGGTACCGCGCATCGAATAGTGGCCTTTACCACACATCTGGTCGCACGATATTTCGTAAACGAAATTCGGGTTGCCCGTTATTTCTTTCATCTGCTGGCTGGTGAACTTTGGGGTGAACCACAACGTGGTGATGATCCCTGGTACAGCATCCATCTTCATGCGGAAGTGAGCAAGGCCTACGTCATGTATCACATCGCGCGACCCGATGATCAGCTTTACCGGCTTATTTACCACCAGGTGCATTTCACCATTCATCGAAATGATATCGTCCATGTTCGCCTTATCATCCCAGTCAAGGCCCATTGCGTTGTCTGCATCATTTATTTTGCGGAAATCTTTCTTGCCAAGTGCACCATCTTTACCGGGGTAACGAACCAGCCAGTTAAATTGCTTGCCAACTATCTCTACGATCGCAGCATCTTTTGGCGCTTCGGACGTGAGACTTACCCAGTTACGAAGACCAACAGCTACGAGTGACGCCATTGCAATGGCAGGAATCGTGGTCCATATAAGTTCCAGCTTGTTGTTGTGCGGGTAGAAGAAAGAGCTTTTGCCTTCGGTAGCCTGATAGCGGAAGCAAAACCAGAAAAGCAATGTTTGTGTGATCAGGAATACGACACCGGTTACCAGGGTGGTGATGTTAAACATCATATCATAGTTATCGCCCTGCACAGAAGCCGATACCGGCAGCATTTTGTCCTGGAGCATCATATGGCATTCCCAGATACCCCATAAACCCAGAAGGAAAAAGATGACCAGCAACCAGGCAACGGTACGGTTTACCCTTGCGTTAATTTTTTCCTCGCCGCGCAGGATGGCAGCATATTCACTCGCTTTGGCTATCTGGTATATGATCATGAATACCAGCGCTATCAATGCTATTGTTATAAATCCCGACATGGTCAGTTCAGCTTGTATTTACTAGTTAGGTTAATACTCAATTATTTCTGTTCTTAGCTCTGGTGCAAAATTGCCTCCTTCAGCAGCGGGTGGTTGTTAGGCACCAGCGATGCTTTTGCCAGCGTATTCGATACGGTGAAGATCAGCAACCCGGCAAAACCTGCAAAGATACCCAGCTCGTACCAGCTCAGGTGCCAGTGCTCGCCCAGGGGACCAGGCATTGTCATGATATAGAAATCCAACCAGTGACCGAAGATCAGGGCCATTGCCATGAACGATACAGTAAAGTAATTGCGTTTGCTCGGGCGCGACATCAGGATCAGTATCGGCATCACGAAGTTGATGACGAATGTTGAATACCATATCAGGCTGTAAGGCCCATGCTGGCGCACCTTGAAATAAATAGTCTCTTCAGGTATGTTCGCGTACCAGATCAGCATGTACTGGTCAAACCAAACATACGTCCAGAAGATGCTGAATGCAAACATGAACTTACCAAGGTCGTGCACGTGCTCGATATGCACCAGCTGCAGGCTGCCCTGGTTCTTCAGGTAAACAACAAACAGCAATATCAGCGACATGCCGCTAACGAAAGCGCTTGCCCATGTGTACCAGCTGAACATAGTTGAATACCAGTGCGCATCGATGCTCATGATCCACATCCAGGGAGTTGTGCTCATTTGGGTAAGTGCATATACCACCAGGAAAGCACCTGACCACCTTACCATCGTCCAGTATATCCTGGCGCTGTTCTTTGGAGCAGTTTCCTGTTTCAGTGAAAGCACGCGGAACTTATGGCCGAAATAAGCCCACAGGCCGATAGTTACTATAGTGAACCCCGCAAACATTCCTTTGTTCAGGAATGGAGACTTACCTTCCAGTATCTTATCTCCTTCGGGGTGTACCCAATGATAGATCGGGTTGTGCCCGTCGACGTTCAGTGTGAACGCAATGATGAATAAAATGATGGCAGCGATAGCACCGAATATCCAAACGTTGGCGCCGATGGCCTCAGGTATCCTTTTATAGGCAACTATCCATGCGCCCTGTGCCAGCGAAGCGGCTGCTTGTACGAACACGCTCACTACGGTTATCAGCAGGAAGAATACGCTATTGTGCAGCAACACGATCCAGAAACGGGTTTTATCATAGTGGTCGCCACCGAGAAGCGTAATACCGCCAATTACCAGCACCAGCAGGCCGACTAGCATCAGCGCAATACTGGTTGTCTTCATTCTCGCCGGTATCTCAAAACGTTCGTTCATTTGTAAGCTTTATTAGAAGTACGTTTATAATTTCTTTTGTTGATTAGTGTGTTGGTGTGTGTGCAGGTTCTGTTCCCGGGGCTTTTGTCGTATCCAGGAGCTGAGCCGTAACACCGGGCCTTGCCGTATTTGTGCTGTCCAGGCCCATCGCAAATGCCGCACCGCCGTTCTCAGACTGTACTTTCTTAATGTAAGCGATCACCATCCAGCGCTGTTTTACGTCCAGCTGGCTGGCATATGAGCCCATCGCATTTTTACCATACTTAATGGCAGCGTACATAGTGCCAACAGGCATACCCAGGTATTTGGCATCTTTCAGGTTGGCAGGCATCGCAGCAAACTTACCGCTTGCATACAGCGGGCCTTGTCCATCCAGGTTAGTACCGTGGCAGATGCCGCAATAAATATTGTATAAACGGGCACCTTCTTTTACTTCCGATTCCGTGAACCTCATAGAAGTATTGAAAGCTTTGTAAGCATTAGTATCGCCTTCCGTCATATGGTCAGGCATTTCGTGGCCGCGTGCTACCGTACCCATTACCGGCAGACGGCTGGTCTGGCTATCGGCAAAGTTGGGGTTGGCGGTGTAAGCATCGTACGCACGAGAGTAAGTCATATCAGGGGCATAGATCTTACCTGGGTTGCGGCGCATGCCGCCACTGTTGCAGGCTGCCAGTCCCAGCCCTACCAACAGGGTAGCCACTACTATGCTTTTGGTCTTGTTCATAAATATTTTAGAATTCAAAAGTCAAAATTCAAAATTCAAAAAAGCCTAGGCGAGCTTCTCGTAAGGCTCGGGTTTGTCCCAGCGGCCATACCACCATTCTGATTCCGCGACCTGTACAGATGTTTCTTTAGCACCTGTAGATTTCAGAAAATCGATCACCTCCTGTTCTGTTACATGGTCGTTCAGCTCTATCGCCATCACAAACAGATCGTCGCTCTGGCGCGGGTGAAAGACGTGTTTCTTAACGCCCGGCATCATCTGGTTGAGATAGCAGAACGTCAGCACCATACCTACTGCAGAGAACAGTACCGTCAGCTCGAAAGTGATGGGAATGAACGCCGGCAGCGGCCAGTGCGGCTTACCACCAATGTTCAAAGGCCAGTCTGAAGCGAATATCCAGGACATGAAGCCCAGCGCTGTGCTGGTACCTGTTATACCATAGATAAAACCGGCTACGTGCAGGTCTGTATCCTTCAGGCCCATTGCATGATCGAGGCCGTGTACAGCAAACGGTGTGTACACATCGTGCAGCTTATAGCCACTATTGCGTACTTTCTTCACCGCAGGAAACAGCACTTCCTCGTCGTCGTAACAGCCTACTGCAAATTTCTTTATTGCCATTTATTTCAAATTCAAAAGTTAAAAGTCAAAATTCAAAAAGCTATGACCCAATTAACCTGTTTAACTTAATTAACTATTCAACTACTAATGATGGTGAGCTGCCAGTTGTTCCAAAGCAAACTCTTCGGTATTCTTCTCGTCGATGGCGCCCATTTTTTTCTTCTGTGCTTCGCCCGATGTTTTCAATACGAACTTGATCTCAGCTATCGCGATGATCGGGAAGTATTTAGCAAACAGGAAAAAGCAGGTAAAGAACAGGCCGAATGTGCCGAGGTAAAAACCTACCTCCGGCCATGTTGGCGAGTAGTAGGTCCAGCTGCCGGGTATGTAATCGCGGTACAGCGAGGTAACGATGATCACGAAACGCTCGAACCACATACCTATGTTCACCACAATCGACATGATGAAAGTGAACGGGATGTTGCGGCGCAGCTTTTTGAACCAGAACAACTGCGGAGATACCACGTTGCAGGTCATCATCGCCCAGTAGCTCCACCAGTACGGGCCGAGGATACGCCAGTTGAACGCGTCCTGCTCGTAAACCACCTGGCTGTACCAGGCCATGAAC
>CAMPKG010000150.1 GCA_946887085.1 uncultured Sphingobacteriales bacterium | reverse complement strand
TTACAATCCTTTTCTAATTCCGCATACAGGCCTTGTTTAATACTGGCGTAGGCCATCACCGAGGGGTTACCCGATTTAATTGCATACTGTGCGGAAGCATCGAAATATTGTTTGCCGCGGGTCTTTTCTTTTTTTGCGCGCAGGTATACTTCTCCCATAATGGCATACAGCGATGAAAGTTCATACCAGTTAGTTCCGCCCTTCAACATCTGCTCAGCCCGGTGCAGAAATATCAAGGAAGAATCGGGTTTGCCCATCTCGTAATACATTGCGCCTATATGCCGGGCGTTTTGCCATTTCATGGAGTCTATATCGCAGCTCCTCGCGAAACTGTCGGACAGCTTCAGATACCTCAGGCACAGATCCCGCTGTTGCAGGTAATAATGCGCCCTTCCCATTTTTGCATAGGCTATTGTCCTGTCGGCACAGGTGCCGCGCTCTTCTGCTATTTCGAGTATGAGGATTAGCTTTCCTACAACGGCATCATATCTCCCTTCGCTAAAGTCTTTCTCAGCCAGTTTGTAAAGACTATCTATCACCCTATCGGCGCGGACGCCAAAGGGCATGAGTAAAAGGAACAGAACGGTATAAATGAATGTATGTTTCAACGGGGGTCCTAGTTCGCTTAAAAATAGTTAACTAAATTTATCTATGCGTATCGCTCCATACTTTTTATTGCTGCTCTTCTGCCTCGAAGGATATTCACAATCAATTTTCATCCTCGGCGTTGCCCAGGATGGGGGTTATCCGCATATCGGCTGCAAGCGTACATGTTGCGAAAAAGCCTGGCAAAGCCCTGACTCGCGACGATTTGTCACCAGTTTTGCATTAACTGATTCCGCTAGTAAAAAATGGTGGCTGTTCGAGGCAACACCGGATATCCGCGAACAGTTATACTCCTTTAACCGCGCTACCGGTGGCCATTACAAATTTCTCCCGGAGGGTATCTTGATCACGCATGCACATATCGGCCATTACACCGGCCTGATGCAACTGGGCCGCGAGGCGATGGGCGCAAAAGGAGTTCAGGTGTTTGTGCTGCCGAAACTCCGTAGTTTTTTGGAGAACAACGGCCCATGGAGTCAGCTGGTAATCCTGAACAACATCAGCCTTCACACACTGGATACATCTGAAAAACTGGAACTGGCGAAAGATGTTTTCGTGGAGACATACACAGTACCCCACCGCGATGAATACTCAGAAACGGCAGGCTTCAGGATTACAACGGCCAATAAAAAATATCTCTTCATCCCCGATATAGATAAATGGCAGAAATGGAATAGAAGCATTATCGACGAGGTAGAAAAAGTTGATATCGCTTTGCTGGATGCTACATTTTATGATGCTGAAGAATTGCCAGGAAGAAGAATGGAAGAGGTTCCCCATCCTTTTGTAATTGAAACAATGAAGCTGTTTGAAAACGAACCTGAAACAGCAAAACAAAAGATCCATTTCATTCACTTGAATCACACAAACCGCTTACTTTGGAATGATTCAATACAGAAACAGGTAACAAATACCGGGTTCAATTTCGCAAAACAGGGTGAAAAAATGTAGCAGCTACCTGCTGAAGTAAACGATGACGGGCAGATGGTCGCTATAACCATTCATCCACTGGTAACCGCGCCATGAACGGTAGGGATAACCCTGTTGTTTGCCAGAATGTGTGATGAGAAAATCCCGATTGAATACTTCAGCCTTTTCGTAACGCAGGCCCTTATTGTTTTTGTTCATGAACGATCTTGAAACAATAACCTGGTCGAACAAATTCCATTTCTTCTGGAAAGCAGCACTGCCTGCTCCCGAAGCGTATAACTCGGCAAAAGGATTGTAAAGCGGCCTTGGTTTAACACCATCGCGTCCGCCTTTTGCACCCAGGACATTTGCCGCGCTTTCATCATCCGGGTTATCATTCAGGTCGCCCATGAGGATGATCTTTGCGTTCACGTTTTTCGCAACGAGTGAATCTATCATGCGCTTGTTCGTTGCCGCCACCTGCGCGCGCTTGGGAGCTGTCTCGCCTTTGCCCTCCCTACGCGATGGCCAGTGGTTGACCAGTATATGCACCGTATCCTTGCCAAACACACCTACTACATAAAGAATATCTCGCGTAGGTTCTTCCTTCATATTTGCATTCACCGGTTTTTGTGACAACGGGCGAAATTGCTTCGGATCATACAGCAGCGCAACATCAATTCCCCTCGGATCCGGGCTATCAAAAGAAATATGTTTATATCCCTTCTTTGCAAGAAATATATGGCTCGTTACATCAGCAAGTACTTTGCCATTCTCTATCTCCGCAAGTCCTACTACAGCCAGCGAACCATTGACCGCTTTATCCATCTGCTGCAATACGTAAGCTACATTGGCAACCTTTTGCTTGTAAATG
This sequence comes from uncultured Sphingobacteriales bacterium, assembly GCA_946887085.1. The sequence continues at coordinate 5,691 of CAMPKG010000150.1, read as the reverse complement.
TTTGTAGTGTATTTATAAGAACCCCTCGGTGTAAAGGCGTCATCATCCGTACGGGGATCATTGATAGTGTCGAAAAGATTCTCAACATTGTAAAAAACAACGACAATACTTTGCTTCTTCTGCGCATAGCAGTCTAACCAAACGACCAACAGCAATAAAAAGAGAAAAATTCTCACGCTATAAAAATAAAAAAGCCCCGGACATCCGGGGCTCAGTCAATATTATCGATTTAAGCTACGGTTGCTTTTGCATTGCAAAACTCCAGCGCTTTCTCCACCATTTTCTTCGAACCGATGAAAATAGGCGTACGCTGGTGCAGCTCTGTAGGCACAATGTCCAGGATATTGCCACCACCATGGCTGGCAACACCACCGGCAGCTTCCATCAGGAAGGCCATCGGGTTGCACTCGTACTGCAGGCGCAGTTTGCCTTTTGGCGCGCTGTTATCACCGGGGTACATAAAAATGCCGCCTTTTATCAGCGTACGGTGCATATCTGCCACCATGGAACCGATATACCTTTGAGAATATGGACGGCCTTCTTCTTTATTGCTTTCCATGCAATAATCGAGGAAGGCTTTCATGCCTGCATCATATTTGCAGCTGTTGCCCTGGTTGATGGAATATATCTTTCCTTTCTCAGGACAGCGCAGGTTTTGATGCGACAGGCAAAATTCTCCTATCGATGGTTCCAGCGTAAATCCGTTCACGCTCAGCTTGGTGGCGTATACCATCATCGTGCTCGAACCATAGATCACGTAACCTGCTGCCATCAGCTTATTGCCCGGCTGCAGAAAATCTTCTTGGGTACAAGGTTTGCCCACCTCGCTCACACGACGGTATATGGAAAAGATGGTACCGATAGGCGCATTCACATCAATGTTTGAAGAGCCATCCAGGGGATCGAACAGCACTACATATTTTGATTGAGCGGAATACTCATCATCAAAGCACACAAAATCGTCATTCTCTTCAGAAGCGATACCTGCGCAGTCGTTGCTGTTACGCAGCACGCTGATGAGGGTGTCGTTGGCATAGATATCCAGCTTCATCACTTCCTCACCTTGTATATTGGTAGCGCCATGTTTGCCGAGGATGTCTACAAGGCCGGCTTTCAATACCTGCTTGTTGATGATCTTACAGGCAAGGCCTATATCACGGAGCAGGGCCGACAGTTCGCCTTTAGCCAGCGGAAATTGCCTGGTTTCCTGGATCGTAAACTCGTCCAGGGTCATTAATTTGCGGGAGTTCATGTATACTCTATTAACTAATATTTCATGCAAAAATAACGAAAGACGCCGATATAATCGAGTATCGACAGGCCTTTTCGCTGTTTGAAACATTACAATATCAAATAATTTTTGTAGTTTATATTCTAAACTATTGAAATTACCTTTGCACAGTTTCTTAACCGGGCGGAATGATCCAGTCTTTCAAAAATATCAACCGGCAAACGCTGGAAGTGCAGCAGCCCGAGGGTGCGAACTGGATCAATGTTACGCCTCCTTTCCAGGAGAACGAGATCGACAACCTCTCGCGCAACCTGAACATCCCACGCGACCTGCTGACCGATACGCTGGACATTGAGGAGCGCGCCCGCTACGAGATAGAGGATGGCGTAAAGCTCATCATCATCAAAACCCCGGTGGAGAACAAATCGCTGAACGAAAGTGATGCCGACTATGTGACCATCCCCATTTCCATCATCATCACCGAGCGCAACCAGGTGGTAACCGTTAACTCGTTCGAGAACGTGGCCATACGCCGCTTCCTGAACACGTTTGCCAAACGCCACCCCGAGCGCCCCAATATGATGGTGCTGAAGATACTGGAGAAAGTGGTCATGGATTTCATAGAAGTACTGAAGGAGATCAACCACCGCCGCAACATACTGGAGCAAAAACTCTACGATGCCAACCGTAACGAGGAGCTGCTATACCTGATGCGCGTGCAGAAGAGCCTGGTGTACTTTGTTACGGCGCTACGCTCGAATGAATTGCTGTTGATGAAGATGGAACGCACCAATTTCCTCAACTGCGATGAGGAAGAGCAGGAATTACTTTCTGATCTGATAGTAGAATACTCACAGGCCCTTGAGATGGCGAATACATATACAAACATCCTTAGCTCTACTATGGATGCATTCGCCAGCATCATCAACAATAACATGAACCTTGTGATGAAACGCCTGACGAGTATTACCATCCTTATCTCCTTACCAACACTTATCGCCAGCTTCTTTGGAATGAATGTGGATATACCTTATTCTGAAGGGCACTATAGTTTTTACCTGCCCATCTTCCTCTCGCTGGTGGTATCGGCTGCAATGAGCTTTTACTTCAATAAAAAACGCTGGTTCTGATGTCGGCGGACAAACGTTTCAATATTCGCGTGTACGGCATCTGGATACGTGATAGAAAGGTATTGGTGAACGAAGAGCAGATACGGGGCAAGCAAGTCATCAAGTTTCCCGGTGGCGGTTTAGACTGGGGCGAAGGTACTATCGACTGCCTGAAACGTGAGTGGAAAGAAGAGCTGAACCTTGAGATCGAAGTCCTCGATCATTTTTACACCACCGATTATTTCCAACATTCCGCTTTCGATGATTCGCAGGTCATCAGCATTTATTACCTGGTTTCTTCGCATGAGCCGCCTATGGGTTTTGTCAATACCGAATCAAACGAGCGTACCTACTGGATGCCGTTGAATGAAGTATCTTCTGATACATTCACACTGGCTATTGATAAAAAGGTGGGCGCGATGCTGAAGATATTGAACGACACTAGCGGTCGATAGGCAGCTTCTTCAATTCCGTTTTCAAAATATCCACTGCCTTTACCAATTCCTTTTCGTTCATGGATGCAAAGCCCATGCGGCAGGCGTTGGTCTTCGATCTATCATAATTATAAGTGCGTCCGTCAGGAAAGAACAGGCCTTTTGCGGCGCACTTCGGAGCGAGGTCGGCAAATGAAATTTTCCTGTCAAAATGCGACCAGAAGGCTAAACCGCCTTCAGGCAAATTGCAATGCATGTACCCGGAGAGTTCCGTTGTCAAAAGCGAGAAGGTGTTGTCACGGCGTTGCCGGTACAACTGCAGCGCTTTCCGCACATGGCTCTTGATCGTGTTATTCTGAAACAGTTTACCAAAAGCATCTTCCAGCACCTGGTCGCCCTGGCGGTCCACCAACCTGCGGAATACGGATAGTTGCTGAATAAAATCTGCCGGTGCAATAACATAGCCTATCCTGAAAGCCTGTGATATGATCTTAGAGAACGAGCCGATGTATATAACACTGCCCTGCCTGTCGTAGCTGGCTATAGGCATCAGCGGTTTGTTCTCATAATGGTAGTCAAAATCATAGTCGTCTTCCAGTATTGCGAAATCATATTTGTCGGCAAGCTGCAGCAATCTTATGCGTCGCTCCACAGCCAGCGTCACAGTGGTAGGATGATGATGATGAGAGGTAACAAAAACGAAGCGCACCTTCTTTTTCCTGCACACAGCTTCCAGCTCATCTACTATTATCCCATCTTCATCAACCCCAATTTCAATGAGGTTCGCCCCTAGTGTTCGAAAGCTATTGTTGGCGGTAAGATAATTGGGTTTGGTCACCACTACATTATCGCCCGGTGACAGCAACCTGTTGGCAACAAGATAGATACACATCTGGCTGCCATGCGTCAGAAGTATGTTGTCGGCAGTAATGGATAAGCCTCGATAGGTGCGCATCATTTTCGCCAGCTCTTCGCGCAGCAGCAGGCTGCCCAGGCCCGTGGCCATGCGGGTAAGAATGTTGCGGTGCGCGTTATCCGACAAAGATTGAGTGTACGCTTTACCAAGCGCTGTATAAGGCGCTATCCGTATATCCGGGTAGCCATCGTCAAAACCGAAAAGGTATCCCCGTTTTGCAACCAGTGGGTGTTCGGTCGCATGAAATTCAAAAGAAGAAGTGGCTGGATATGTCTTTACCAATTTACCGTAACTGCGCGGCTTTATCTCAGGCAACTTATCATTTACAAATAATCCTTGCCTTTGTTTGCTTACCAGCCATCCTTCGGCTATCAGTTCATCCATAGCAGCTACAATTGTCTGGCGGTGCACCCCGAAATGGCTGCTCAACATGCGGGACGATGGAAGTTTATTATCTCCGACCAAAATGCCTGTTGATATCAATTCTTTGAACGCATCCCGAAGTTGCAAGTACACAGGGTGGTCAGCTTCCTGTTTTAGTTTGACATGCGAGAGATAGGCATAGTTCATTGGACTAGTTGTTTTATTGAATTTGGACTACTATGATGGTCCAGTAAAATTAGAGATTTGGATATTGCTTTCAACTATAATTGATGAACTGGATAAATAAGGACGTACTACTTGAAGGGGGAAAACTGATCCTGCGCCCATTGCAGCACGGACATATCGACGCACTGGTAGCTGCCGGGCAGGAAAAAAAGATCTGGGAATTCCTGCCTATATCACCTGAACCTGGAGCCATGCGCGCCTGGTATCTCGACGGCCTGGAGCGGAAAAAGCGGGGAGACCAATATCCTTTTACCGCTTTCGATAAAGAAGGAAATGTTATCGGCACAACACGATATGGCGAGATCGAACAGGAACACCGGAAACTGGAGATAGGCTGGACCTGGTATAAACCTGAGATATGGGGAAAGGGATACAATGAAGAATGCAAACACCTGCTGCTTTCTTATGCGTTTGATGTTTTAAAAGCAGTGCGCGTACAACTGAAAACCAGCGAAAAAAACTACCGCTCGCGCCGGGCAATAGAAAGGCTGGGCTGTAGATTTGAAGGAGTCTATCGCAACCATGTCATCCGGCAGGGTTATACGCGCAATTCGGCCATGTTCAGCATGATACCGGAAGAATGGGAAACTGCGAAATATGCACTTCAAAAAATCGTCGACGAGAAATATGCCGGCACTTATCGCTATGCGCCCGATGCGGTCGAAGTGGACCATAGAGGTTATACAATTACTACCAACAAACATAAGATGCAGGTAGAGCGGATACATCAATGGCTGTCCACACAGTCTTACTGGCTGCCGGGCGTTTCCTTCGATTCTGTGAAGACCACGTTTGACCACTCATTTTGCATTGGCGTATTTCACGAAGGTCTGCAGATAGGTTACGGTAGGTTTGTTACAGACTATGTTCGTTTTGCCTACCTGGCCGACGTCTACGTCGAAGAAGCACATCGTGGTAAAGGATTGGGAAAGAAAATGATGGAAGTTCTCCATTCGCTTGACTGGGTAAAAGGAGTTTGCAAGTTGATGCTGCATACGAAGGACGCACACGATTTATATATTCCTCTGGGATATGCTCCGCCACCTCATCCCGACCGGCATTTGGAAAAATTTCAAAAACAGCCCTGGCAGTAACCTGTGATATGGACCGTTTGAAGTGTGATGAAAATTGCGTATATTTGCTATAGATAAATATTGCACGCCATGACATTATATCATTATCAATATCGTTCACAAAAAGGATGCTTTCGACCTCTGCCATCATCCCCAACGGGATCATGCGGATAGTGTCAAAAAGCTGTTAGAAATTCAAAAAACTCTGTTTTTAGTCAACAAATACTAACAATTTAATTCCCCGAAACCCTTGAAAATACTATCACATGCAAAATATCAATCAAACAAAACCAGATGTTGCAACTAACAAAGCTCCTCA
>CAMPKG010000149.1 GCA_946887085.1 uncultured Sphingobacteriales bacterium | reverse complement strand
GCCCGAACCAGCGACTAGTTCGGGCGTCTCGCCCGGACTCATACAATTTGAAGCGCCAGCTTCACAAACAACCAGTTCGGCCGTCTCGCCCGGACCAGCGACTAGTTCGGGCGTCTCGCCCGGACTCATACAATTTGAAGCGTCAGCTTCACAAACAACCAGTTTTGCCGTCTCGCCCGAACCAGCGACTAGTTCGGGCGTCTCGCCCGGACTCATACAATTTGAAGCGCCAGCTTCACAAACAACCAGTTCGGCCGTCTCGCCCGGACCAGCGACTAGTTCGGGCGTCTCGCCCGGACTCATACAATTTGAAGCGTCAGCTTCACAAACAACCAGTTCTGCCATCTCGCCCCAAACCAGCGCCTAGTTCGGGCGTCTCGCCCGGACTCATACAATTTGAAGCGTCAGCTTCCTTATCTTCATGTTTCCATGCGCAACACCACCAAACTGAAACATATACTGCAGCTATACACGATAGCCCTTTCGATGAATGACGATGGAGAAATGTTGCTGATGATCTTTGATAAAAGAGATAATTCTTCAGAAGAGTTTATCAATAAGTCCTATTCAATCGTCATCGACAAGGCATTCAGTTTTATGATGAAAAATATATCCTCGACTGAACGCAAATGAAAGCAACAACAATATCAATATGGCTATTCCTTTTTCTGTTTTCTGAAAACCCAACCATGGGGCAGCAAACAAAAATTGATGTTGCCATTCACTCAAGAGCAGATACCTCGAAATAGTGTTAGCGCTGCCCGCTGCATGGCTTGGCGGAAAAATGGCGATGAAAAATTAGTTGAATACAAGACAATACGAAAGCCGGATTTTACGTTTCTGCTACAGAGTAGGGAATAATTACTCCTACTTTTAAGCATATGCCATTTTTAACCTTAAACTACCTATTATGAGATCTGTAGCTTTTATCTTGTTGTTTGTGCCCTTGTTTTTTAGTGCCTGTAAGAAAGATCGCACACCTGATGCTCCTACCAAACCAACCGGCACAAACTACCGCATCAAAAAAACCCGGGTTGCAACAATGTCTAACATCATTTCAGATCACTACGAATATAACGCAGCGGGATATTTAGTAAAATTGACTCATGAGGATTCATTCCAGGTGCAAACTCCAAACAAAGGTGTTGCTATTACTACCTATGAATTTACTTATGATGCTAAGAACCGCCTCACCCAGTATATACTGAATGGTACAAACACCGTTACCGGTATTTATCATTATGATGGTAACAACCGGTTACAGTTTATAAAACAACATTTTAAAAATAACGCTCTTCAAAACTATTACGAGTTCGTATGGGATAAAGGGAAGATCATCAAGATAATTGACAGGATGCATGACGGTTCCCTGGGATATACGCACTTCATAACGTACGATGCGAATGGCAATGTGAGCAAAGTCGACCGTTCTACCTTGTCAGATTCCACTAAAATATTTCCAAAGCATAGCAATATTCAGTATGACAACAAACCCAATTATCTAAATACTATAAAAGGCATGGAGGGTTTTATTCCATTTGCTTTTGACTATCCGCAAATGTTGTCAAAGAATAATGTAACTGCTAAGGTTTTTACATTTGATGACGGTTCCACGCATGCATCCGCATATAATTGGGTTTACAATGCTGCAGGCTACCTTGAAAGTGGTGTATATAGTGGAGGTACTATTACGTACAATTATTATTACGAGTTGTATTAAACGGTCAGATGACCTTCTCTATCACAAAATGTTTCCCATTCAGCTCGAAGGAATGTCCGGTCTCTTTGCCCAGCAATTGCGATCCGAGAGGTGATGCGGCAGATATACAGAAATAAGTCGTGCCGTCTATCACTGTCTTGCCCGCGCCTATGGAAATGTAGAAGGACCCGTTGTTGGTATATACCACGGAGCCGGGCAAAACAACTGCTGCCGTTTGTGATGGTGTAATATGTTCGAGTGTAGCCCTGAGTTTACTCAGTTCGTTCAACCGCGCCAGGTTCAGGTTTATCTCCTGCTGCATTACTTCGCGGGCGGTCTCATATTTATCGCCCGCGCTGCTCTTTGTTTCGTTGTTGGCAGCATCCTGCGCTCCGGCTATCACTTCTTTGATCTCAGCCTCGCGCTTACTGACGAATTCGATACAATACCGGTATAACGCTTCTTTTAACACTCTTGTTTGCTATCGCGGATGAAATTATGGGTTAAAAATAATCGCCTTCCGCAAACACTGAAATACACAACTAACTTTCCTTCTCTATTTCCCGTCCATAGGAAAGCTCACCTCAATGTCACCGGTGCACTGCACAACTCGCCATGATGTTTCTTTTTTCGCCTGGGCTTTGGCATTGCCGATTGTAAATACCACTATAATGGTTGAAAGAACAGAGTTAAGGCGCATGGGTACAAAATACAATATTGTTTATACGAAAACCTGTGTTTTTGCGTTAACTTACATTACCCCATCCTTTTTGTTATGAAAAACTACCTGCCTGTCTTCTTATTACTATTGGCCATAGCCGCCTGCAAGAAGAACGAACTTTCCACCCCGCACACTCTTTACCGCTACGATTACAGGGATACCCTGGTCGGGAGTTATGCCGGCAAGCTGTTGCAGATCGACTATGAATGGCGCGATACCGGCTATGTACTTTATAAAAAGACCTTGATAGACGATACATTGCGGATAGCCAAACCCCAGCTACAAAGGGTGCAGATAAACATGCTGAAAACGGGGCAGTCGGTGAGTTGTGTCTTCCCGCAATCTTATATCGCTGATCTTCCTAACCCGGTGCTTAGCTATTCAGCACCCGATGCTGAATTCATGTATTATTTCACCGTCAATGGAGACAAATGCCAGGTACAACTGAGCGGCTGGCGCATAAAGGGTAACAAGAAAACCACCTGGGCCAATTTTGAATCTCCCTGCCGGCGCTACATAAAAGGCGAGTGGAAGTTACTGCCCTAGCAAGCCCGGGGTTTTCTCCATATCTTGTGGAGGATGAACCATTTAGGGCCTGCACAATGATAGACCTGAAAGAAACCAATGCATCTCCCAATCCCCATTCCATAGGTATCTGGAATGCCCTTGGCATTGCCGCAATTGCAGGGCTGATGTTCTTCCTGAGTATATTATCGCTGATGAGCGAAGAGCAATACAACGGCATAATGGAACACCGCTGGCAAATATTTTTGCAGCGCCAGTTCTGGCTGGCCGCGATAAGCCTGATGTTTGTGGGTGGGTTACTGCTGCTCAACTTCATCCACGACCTGGTAGCCTACCGCAGGCCCCACTGGCGCAGGATACTCAATGTACTGCTTTGGGGTATGGGCGCCTGTGTTGCCATCACCTTTGTGGGCAATTGTATGTTCATGTCGGGCTAGCTCACCGGACCCGTCCACACTAGATAAATAAACCCGTATCGGAGTTATAATACCTGCGGAAGAAGCGTTTTTCCCTGATCGCTTTGATAAATGCGCGTATGTAGCCTGTCAGTTTCATAAAGACCTTTTTTGTGGAATAGATCCTTTTGCCAATCACTATGCAAAACTCGTGCTAAAAATTGAGCGGGGTTTGTTATGGTTGTGTTAACCTGCCGGTTCTTCCTGGCTACCTTGTTAAGTAAATCCGGATCGATACCGCGTTCGCGGATTACCGTCCTGATAGCCTGGTAAACTCGCCCCGCCGACTGGCGGGCAAGGAGTCTTAGGTTCTCCCGCTGCTGCCGATGTCTCCCCGAGGGACGAAGAAAAATAGCCATCGCAAGATGGCTATTTTTGTTTTATATATTTCGTATATATTCTTCTATGCTTCCGCCAATTCCCCGGTCTCTTCAAGGTGTGCTGCCAAAACAGTCTCCTGAATGGGAATAATATTCTTCGTCAGATCATTTCCATACCCAAGCACATATATTTTCGACTGGCCTCTGCCTGACCCGGCATATATTGCATATTCATCCATACCTAGCGCATGAATGCCTTCGCCTATTTTGGCTGATTTTAAGAGGACCGTATTATTGGTACGTGAAGTAAAGAATGCCACATTCATAATGCCCCTGTCGTCACCAAACAAGTCTGCTCCCGGGCAGCTGGTAAAATAAATGAGGCCCCCATTGACATATATCTCGGAGATAAAAGAACCTGTATCTACTGAAGTAACCACTTTTGGCTGCATTGGACTGGAAATGTCTATGACGCGCAGCGTCGTATCGCCGGCGCAACAATAAAGGTATTTTCCCTGAATGGCCATAGGCTGATGGATCTCGTTGTAGACACGGTCTTTCATCGACACACTACTCAAAAGCGCTTCGCTAACGATTTTTTTAGTGATGAGATCAATAGTAAACAACGTATTTTTATCAGGATTGACGGGGCCAGACGCGAACGAAAGTGCCGTAGTAAAGAAATAGTTGCCGTACAACGCACCACCATTGCCGCCTAAATCGCCAAACCTTCCTGCTTCATTACGACGGGCAATTCCTCCTTTATCAACAAAAGAAAAAGAAGCCAGGTCTATTGCAACAAAGGCAAAACCATTTAAGGTGCTGCCTGAAAACATTGCATACATAGTGGTGTCATCGCATACCGAGGCATTTGGGAAACCCATACGAAAAGGGCCTTCACCAGGCGTGTGGCAAGTGATCACTTTTTCGATCTGTGGTTTGCCTCCGAGCTTCACCTTCATAAAATGCCAGGCCATTCCACCCGAAGACGAGACAGCCTGAAGCGCAGCCAGGTATGCATACTCGCCCTTTCGCATCATATGGAACACTCCCTGCGTATCCTGTGGGACCTGCACATCTATTTCCGTATAGCCAGGTTTCTGTAAGGTAATAAGCCGAGGTGCAGGCGGGTTTTGCATCACCTCGCCGGTTGTGTAATACACATTGTTTCCGTAAGGCACAATACTTACCGGGTTGCCCTTAACATCGAGCTGCTGTTTTATTGTAGTACGTGGTGCGTTCTTTAAATAGGTGCGTATTTCTTCGTTCAGTTTTGCTCCCCATAAATTGAAGTAATATTCGGCCTTTTTACTGCCATTGGGCATAGTATGGTAGGCTTCCATAACAAGCATGAGCGCCTTTACCTGCAGCCCGTAGTAATACATGAACTGGTAGAATATCGTTTGCTCGTAGAGATCCAGTGTGCCTGTGTTCTTGAACGACAGGCGGGCCCAGAAGTCCATCAAGTTCTCTTCACCCGCGGAAGTGCCAACCAGCGTGGCATGTATAGCGTCAAACGCTTCCGGTATTTCGCTGATGATCTCGGCCGCAAATCTGTCAATAGCAGCTTTTTCTGAAGGGTCAGGCGAGGAAGTTTTGACCATTACTGAAAGGCGCTCATACCGTGAAGTGATTTTTGCAATAACAGGGTTCAGACCACGCACGGCGGCATCGTACTGGCCCTTCTCCATGGCATCAAGTATTTCGCTGAGCGCCTTGTTCAAAGATCTCTGCAGGTCGTCTATTTTATCGTTTATCTTTTTCAGCTCTGCTGCCTGCTCATTTAGTTGCCTTTTTATCTCATCCAGCGGATCGGGGCCAGGGCCCATGCCCAAGAGGTTCATGATCCACCCCGTAGCTTTTTCCTTTATTTTAGCCACCGCAGCATCCTTCAGTCCCGTCATTACGGAGACAAAAATATCTTCTACACCTTTTGCTTTCAGTATCTGGCTGTCAGGAAATTGTTGTGTGTTTTGAATAAGCAGGAGCAGCTCCTGTTCTTGTTTGTTTTCCATAGTTTACATTTATTGCGGTTAATTTAAATAACGATACCGGCTTACTAAGTTGCCGTGATGTTATGCTTACAATAGTATTTGGAGCTTAAGGTTCTGAAAGTAGTTATTTATTTGAAAAATAAGAAACAATCGAGTGCTGCCTGCACTGTTGGCAAAGAAATAGCCAACCAACGACACACCGTATATTTTCAACAGCTATTTTCAACCTCAGATTATCAGTTCGAAATATATTCATCGGGCTGATAGCAGAAATAAGGTCTATAAAGTTTCCTTTTCGCCACTGGTTCCCTATGTTTTTACCAGTTACTCCGATGTTATTACAGACAATCCGGTTGTCGGACATAAGTAACCTCCATTCTTTCGCGATCTTGCTGTTTCTTGGACATCTGATGCAATTTAATCAATTCAAAAGCATGCTGGCGCCACCCCTGTATTTTAATTATTTTAGCAGCATGAAAACCATTCTTACCCTCCTCCTCGCGCTCGGCTGCACGGCAGCATCCGCACAAAAATTAATGATCGGCCTGCATGGCGGTATGCAATTCAACGGCGCCCCGATGGGTACCGGAGACAATATGGTCAGCTTCGACAATATGGAAACCTCCCCGTCTCCCACGTTTGGTGGACGGCTCGGGCTAGGCCTGGGCAAGCTCCAGCTAGGTGTTGGTTATCTTACCACCAGTCTTAGCTCCAGCTACGCGCAGCTGGACAAAAGCAAGGGCATTCCTTTTGCGCAATATACTGCCAACTCGAATGTTCAGACCCTGTACTTGTTTCTTAACCTTAGCAAAAGCATCAGCCGGCTGCAGATCTTTTACGGCATCAATGCAGGCTACGTCAATTTCTCCTCGGTAAAAACCACTACCAACTGGAATAATAAATTTTTCGGCACAAGTAACGATGCAGGTGATAAAGGCTTTTGCGGTGGCGTGCAGGTTGGCGGACGTGTAGGATTGTACAAAGGCCTGGGCGTTTTCGTGGAAGCGTCGGGCAGGTATAATTCAGTGTCATTCCCGATGCAGGCTTACGATGGTACAGCCTCCTCCCTCGGCCAGTTCCGCAACGGCAGCTTCCTCAGCTTCCCCATACTTGCTGGCATCGACTACAGGTTGTAAACTAACTGCACATAAAGCAAGCGGCGCCGTAAACACAGCGCCGCTTTTTTATATTTCAAACATACATCCTATTGTATCTGCTAATAGAAAAACGCAAATTGTGTGCCGCTTATTGTTTGAAGCTGCCGCTTTCATTTGTATGAGTCCGGGCGGGACGCCCGAACCAGTGTACGCCAGAGACGCCAGATAGCCATTATGAGCGGGCAAATAATATCAATGTTTTATAATCACCTTTGTCGGCATCCCGTAATGCGGCGAGATACTTGCTACGTGCTTCGCCCGCGGCCGATAAATTAATGGCACCCCAGCTAAATACCGGGGCGCCAAATAATTTCTCAGCAATAATATCGGCCATTAGCCGCGAGTGCCTGCCGTTGCCGTTTGCAAAGCAATGAATGCTAACAATGCGGTGCTTGAAACGTATCGCTATCTCATCATCGGGAAAAGAATTGTTTTCGACCCAAAACGCCGCATCGTCCAACAGCTTTCTCAATTCAGTACCGATATAGTATTTAGACACACCCAGGTTCTTATCAGTACTGCGAAAACTGCCCGCCCATTTCCACACATCTCCAAACATCCGTTTGTGTAAAGCCATGATGAACTGTTCGGTCAATATCTCGCGTGCATCGAATTTCCGCCTTCGTTCTATCGTCCATCTTACAGCCTGTTCAATATTTCTTTGTTCCAGTTCATCCAACTCTGCCTTTGTGGTAAGCGATGCAATACGCAAGCCTTCTTTCTCCTCTTCATCAAGCGGCGTCTGACCCGCATCGAATGACAATTCTAGTCCCATAGGCTCTTGGGCATTTCGCGTTTCATTTCCTCGGCCAGCTCCTTTATTGACTGTTGCCGGCGCTGGTAGGTGTTCTCCTGGTCTTCGAGGCGCATACTGGCAGATGTGCGCGATACGATCTCAGTAGCCAGCTCATAAGCCTTACGCTCTATCAATGCATCAAGGGATCCATCGTTAGGAATAAAACAATAGTACAGCTGCATATCGAGGGCAGCCGCAGCATCGCGCAGGGTCTTCAACGTTACCGCACCTTCTTTTTCGCGTGTTTCCATACTCCTCAGGCTCTGCGGGGTAATAGACATGCGTTCGCCAAGCTGGCGAAGTGACATATTCAGCGCAGTGCGGATGGTCTTTATCCAACCATCGGCGGGCACAGCCAACTGTTTCAGTTGAGTGAACACCTCCATTTTTTTGTCGAGCTGGTTAAGAACCAGTTTTCCTGTTTTGTAGATCATAAGTCTTTACACTTAAAATATAAACACAAAAAT
>CAMPKG010000148.1 GCA_946887085.1 uncultured Sphingobacteriales bacterium | reverse complement strand
CTGATCTCATCCGGGTCGCGACCGTTTATCGAATCTACTTTAAGTAGAGCAAAATATTTCTCACCTGCCTTCGGAGGGCGGACACTACCGCGGACGGTATCGCCCGTCTTCAGGCCAAACAATTTTATCTGGGATGGAGATACATAGATATCATCCGGGGAACTCAGGTAGTTATAATCGCTGCTGCGCAGGAAACCATAGCCATCCGGCATCATTTCCAGCACACCTTCGCTCGCCACTACGCCGTCAAATTCGACGTTGAAATTGCTTTGCTGCTGCTCGCGGCGCTGATGCTGGTGTTTGCCCTGCTGGTGTTGCCGGGGCTCCGCGGACGGTTGTTGCGGCGCTTGCACGGGGTTTTCCGTAGCCGGCGGCATTACGATACCTGCTTCCTCGCCTACAGTTGCCGTTACTTTTACATTTTCCTTTGCAGGAGTTTCATCGATATTATTCATCAGCTCAGACCATCCGGCCGGCACGGAAGTATCCTGTCCGTCTTCAGCTGCGGGTGCGGTTTCGCCCTTTGGCTTACGTGCACGCTGTTTTCTGCCAGTATCTTCTGTGTTGCCGGCGGCTTTTGCGGGCGCTGTCTCTTCTGTCTTCTTGCGGGGTGTACGACGCTTCTTTGCGTCGTCTTCGCCAGCCGCGGTTTTGTCGGTGTTCAATGCTTGCTGATCCAAAATTTTATAAATAAGAGTTTGTTTATCGAGGCCACGTGGATTTTTGATCTTCATTCGTTCTGCAACATCCACAAGTTCCGGAACGAGCATATCGTTCAGCTGTAAAATATCGTATGGCATTCTAACCTTTTTTCAAAAGGGGTAATATGTAATTCATTAAAAGTAATAACTGACTTAAATAATCTCTTTTTACGGTTGTTGTCTCTAAAAAAGAAATGGGAAAATTCAGATTACTGAACGAAAGGAAGGGAAACTGGTGTCCCTCTGCTGCAAGATTACAAATGTTTTACTGAAAAAACCAAAATATTTTCATTTTTTGGTTTTGATGTAAGCTGCGGCCATCCTGGCTATCGTTGTGTCAACAGGCTGATACTCAAACCCTGGTAAAAACGCTTTTAACTTCTGGTTATTATACAGTACCTGTCGTTGAGCGGCCCTGGCGGTTTCCTTCGTCACAGTGATCTTTGACCCAAACAGCCTGTTACGAAATTCATTCCAACGCCATATAAGCCCTGAAAGCAACTTCCCTGCCGGGATATGGGGTGGTTTTCTCCCCATTTCTGCGGCCATTTTGGTAAATATCTCTCTGTATTGATAGTTCCCCGCGCTCAATATGAACCGTTCATCCCGCACATCTTCTTCCATCAGCACGCATGCAACCTTTACAACATCCTGCACATCTACCCATCCGGTAATGCCCTGCGTAAAAAAAGGAAATTCACTGTATGCAACTTTGATAAGCCTTGCCGAGCCCTGGTCCCAGTTGCCTTCGCCAAGTATGGTGGCCGGGTTGATGATCACGGCGTTCAATCCCTCAGCCATAGCCCGCCATACTTCCATTTCTGCGAAATATTTGCTCAGGCCGTATGCGGAATATTGGCCGGATTCCTCCCATTGCACGTCCTCCGTAACTGGTTCACCGGGCTTTTCGGGTCTGCCCAGCGCTGCCACGGAGCTGACGTATAATAACTTGCGTACGCCTTGTTCCAACGCTTCATTGACCATATTTGCCGTACTCTCCACGTTGAAATGCATCAGCTCTTCCCTGCGATGCCGCTCAAAGGAGACTATTCCCGCACAATGATATATCTCCTCAATTCCGGTCATCGCGTCTTCAACAGCAAAGACATCCAGCAGGTCGCACTGAAGCCATTCAACATTGTCCAATGCCTTCAACCCTTCACCCGGTGACGTATTGAAATACAATGCGCGCACGCTATGTCCGCGCTCCGAAAG
Organism: uncultured Sphingobacteriales bacterium; assembly: GCA_946887085.1. The sequence goes on along the minus strand of CAMPKG010000148.1, from coordinate 6,232 downwards.
GTAGCGTACCAGGTGCTGGCCAACAAAACCGCTTGCGCCGGTAACGAGGATCATGCTAAGAATGAAAAAGACAAAGAGAGTAAATGGTAAAACACGGCTCAGTTCTCGGGCTTTGCATTTTACCTTTTACACTTTTCATTGAATTGATTGAAACTGTTTCAAAAATCTGACGTCGTTCTGGGAGTATAACCTGAGGTCGTTTACCTGGTATTTTATCTGTGTGATACGCTCTACCCCCATGCCGAATGCATAGCCGGTATACACCTCTGGATCGATGTTGAAGTTGCGCAGCATATTCGGATGCACCATACCGCAACCAAGTATCTCTACCCACCCGGTATGCTTGCAAAGGCTGCAACCCTTACCGCCACATACTGTACATGAGATATCCATTTCTGCGCTGGGCTCGGTAAATGGAAAATATGAAGGACGGAAACGCACCTTCGTATCGGGGCCAAACATTTCCGTAACAAAATAGTACAACGCCTGCTTCAGATCGGCGAACGACACATTCTTGTCAATGTACAACCCTTCGCACTGGTGAAAGAAACAATGCGCGCGTGCCGATATAGTTTCGTTCCGATAAACACGGCCGGGGCAGATCACCCGGATGGGCAATTCACCTTTCTCCATCACCCTTGCCTGGGTAGAAGAGGTATGTGTGCGCAATACCCAATCCGGATTCTGCGAAACATAAAAAGTATCCTGCATGTCGCGTGCGGGGTGGTTCTCCGGCATATTCAGCGACGTAAAGTTGTGCCAGTCATCTTCTATCTCAGGGCCTGTCGCTACGCTGAAACCTATTTTCTCAAAAATGGACACGATCTGGTTTTCGACCATTCTCAACGGGTGCCTTGTACCCAATGGCAGATTATTGCCGGGCAGGGTAATATCAACGGAAGGGCCTTTTTGTGAAGACCCGTTCTGCAAATGCTTGAACTCCTCGTATTTGGCTTCTGCCAGTTGCTTGAATGAGTTGAGTATCTGACCTGCTTCCTTTTTCTGATCAGCAGGTACGTTCTTCATCTCGCCGAATACCTGTTTCACAATACCTTTTGTACCCAGGTATTTTATCCTGTAGTCTTCCAGCTCGCGGGCATCAGCCGGCGAGAAGCTGTTGATCTCCTGCTCGTGCGCTTTTATCTGTTCCTGTAAGGATTGCATGGCTGCAAAGATATGTATTGCGGAGGTTATATTTCCGCTCCCGGGAACTGCCCATGGAACGGTTGTATTGTTAAGGTTTATCAGATTGTAGTGGTATTCTGTCAGACATTGTTAAGATTTACATAAGTGTCCCGGGAAGCACTCCATTTTTAGTTAAATTGTGGTGTTTTAAACATATTCCATGAATAGAGCTATCCGTAAGGTTGCGGTGATAGGCAGTGGGGTGATGGGAAGTAGAATTGCAGCGCATTTTGCCGGTATTGGCGTACAGGTTCTGTTGCTGGATATAGTGCCGGCGCAGCTGACAGAAGCGGAACAGTCGAAAAAACTGACACTCGAAGATAAGGTGGTCCGAAACCGGATCGTCAATGATGCATTGCAGGCCACGCTCAAAGGCAAGCCGTCTGCAGTTTTTACAAAAGACGTAGCCTCGAGGATAATAACGGGCAATCTGACAGACGACCTCCACCGCATAGCCGATTGCGACTGGGTAATGGAGGTTGTGGTAGAACGGCTAGATGTAAAACAGAAAGTATTTGAGCAGATCGAACAATACCGCAAACCCGGCACGCTCATTACATCGAATACCTCAGGTATCCCGATAAGAATGATGAGCGAAGGGAGAAGCGAAGATTTTCAGAAACATTTCTGCGGTACGCACTTTTTCAACCCGCCGCGATACCTGCGCCTGCTCGAGATCATTCCTGCCCCCAACACCCATCCTGCTGTGATAGAATTCCTGATGGATTATGGCAGCAGGTTCCTGGGCAAAACAACTGTACTGTGTAAAGACACTCCCGCTTTCATCGCCAATCGTGTTGGCGTATTTGGCTTCATGGCTGTTTTCAATGCCATGCAGCAGCTCGACATGAATATCGACGAGATAGATACACTTACAGGCACTGTGATGGGTAGGCCTAAGTCTGCTACCTTCCGCACGGGCGATGTTGTAGGGCTCGATACATTGGTACACGTGGCCAAAGCACTACCGGAGAACGTGCCCAATGACGAAGCAAAGGAGATGTTTCGCCTGCCGGGCTTTATCGAGAAAATGATCGAGAACAAGTGGTTTGGCGATAAAACCGGCCAGGGTTTCTATAAAAAAATAACCTCCCCCGCTACAGCACAGGTGGAAACTGCAGGCGCGACTAAGGAAGCTAAAGCTGCATTCACGCAATCTCCGGAAAACAGGGGCGATGAGAAAAAAGCAGCACCGGTAGCCCAGCTGAATGGCAAGCCTGAAATACTGACCCTCGACCTGAAGACGATGGAGTATGCCCCCAAGCAAAAACCAAAGTTTGCTACGCTGGAAACAGCTAAACAGATCGACGACCTTCCCACTCGCTTAAAAGCATTATATGCCGGACAAGACAAAGCTGGAGCGTTTTATAAATTGTTTCATCACATGCTATTTGCTTACGCCAGCAACAGGATACCCGAAATAGCAGACGAGCTGTATAAAATAGACGATGCCCTGAAGGCTGGGTTTGGTTGGGAAATAGGTGCATTTGAGAGCTGGGATGCATTGAGTGTGCCAAAAGTGCTGGAGCAAATGAAGGCAGCCAACATTACGCCGGCACAATGGGTGGAAGAGATGCTGGCTTCAGGTCATACCACGTTTTACAAAACCGAAAACGGAAAAAAGAAATATTACGACATCCGAACCAAAGAATACCAGGTCATCCCGGGTACGAACAAGTTCATCATACTGGAAAACCTGGGCGATAAAACCGTATGGAGCAATAACGTTTGCAGGCTGTATGACATCGGCGACGATGTAGTTGCCCTGCAATGGAACAGCAAGATGAACACCATAGGTGGAGAGGTACTTGCCGGAGTACAAAAAGCTGTAGCCATCGCAGAGGAAAAATACAAAGGACTCGTGCTCGCCAATAGTGGCGCTAATTTCAGTGCCGGCGCCAATGTTGGTTTGATATTCATGTTTGCGGCCGAGCAGGAATATGATGAGCTGGACATGGCTATACGCCAGTTTCAGAATACGACGATGCGCCTGCGTTACAGCAGTATACCGGTAGTAGTAGCTCCCCATGGCTTAACACTTGGCGGTGGCTGCGAGATGTGCCTGCATGCGGATGCTGTACAGGCGGCAGCTGAAAGCTACATTGGGTTGGTGGAACTAGGTGTTGGCCTCATCCCCGGTGGCGGCGGAACCAAAGAAATGGCAGTCCGTGCAAGCGACCGCAACGTCAAAGAATATATTGAAACAAACTACCTGCAGCAGCTGTTCATCAATGTAGGCACGGCAAAAGTCTCAACATCGGCACACGAAGCTTTTGACAACTTTGTGCTGCGCAAGGGCGTTGATAGTATATCGACGAACCCTGACAGAAGAATAGCTGATGCAAAACATAAGGTCCTGATGATGCATGAGCTTGGCTATACGCAACCCCAGCCGCGCAATGATATAAAAGTGCAGGGACGCGGCGGTTTAGGCGGATTGCTTTCTGGCCTGCATGCTATGCGTATGGGTAACTATATCAGCGACTATGACAAGTTTCTCGCGGAGAAACTTGCCTATGTGATGTGTGGTGGCGATATTTCACAGGCAACAACAGTTAGCGAGCAATACCTGCTGGACATAGAAAGGGAAACCTTTCTAAGCTTATGCGGCCAGCGTAAAACACTGGAAAGACTACAAAGCATCATACAAACAGGGAAACCGCTTAGAAATTAAATAAGGAGTTACCGAAGAACAAAATGAAAAAGCTGAAAATATTATTAACGACGATCGTCGCTGTTTTTATAACAACGTTTGCCGTTGCACAGGGAGACCCTATCACCCAGGCCAGGTTGTTTGCTGAGCAGAAGGATTATGCCAAAGCCATAGAAACATACAAGAAGCTGTACTGGGAAAACCCGGCGAGCATGGACGTTTACGGGGAGTATCTGAATGTCTTGTTATTGGCGAAAGACTATAAGAATGCGGAAAAATTGGTCGAAGAACAAAAGGCCATGAGGAGACATCATCCTTTGTCGTATATCGATATGGGAAGGGTGTACCTGGCAGCCGGTAAAGGCAAAAAAGCCGAAGAACAATTTGATGAAGCATTGAAGTTCATAAATGGTGACGACATGCTGACGCAACAGATAGCGAATGCTTTTACTTCGATAAAAAGGGACGACTACGCGTTAAAAACATACGAGCGTGCACGCGATATTCTAAAACACCCATTATATAACGGTCCGCTTGCGAGGCTTTATGCAAAGACCGGAAATATCGACAAAGCCGTCTCGACTTTGCTGGAAGCGGGCCCGGGTTTGACCAGCATGCTGGAAGACACTAAAGCAACGCTGCTGGAATTCTTTGGCAACGACCCAAAGAAACTGCAACAGGGGCAGAAAGCGATCGTTAAGAAAATAAATGAGCAACCCGAAAACCCATATTTCGCCGAGCTGCTCACCTGGCTGTACACACAGAAAGACGATTGGGAAGGGGCCATGATGCAGATAGAAGCTATCGACGAGCGTAATGAAGAACATGGGGAGCGCCTGCTTGAATTTGCGCGCTATGCAGGCCGGGAAAGTAAATTTTCCGAAGCGATAAAGGCCTACGATGTTATCATAGGCAAAGGAAAGGAACTGCCTTATTACAGCATTGCCAAGAATGAAAAATTAGGTATGCAATTCCGTGCACTGCAGCAAAACCATGCTTACAAAAAAGAAGATGTTGCCGCGCTTCAAAAAGCTTACGAAGAGTTTTTTACAGAGTTTCCACAATACTATACTTCAGAGACTGTAAGGGATTATGCGAAGTTGGAAGCCCGCTTCGCTGATAACCCGCAGAAAGCCGTTGACCTCCTCCAGCGTTCGCTAAAGCAGCCGGGTGTGCGCAAAGACATTGCCGGCCGCATGAAACTGGATCTCGGCGACTACCAGATACTCACAGGCAAGGTCTGGGAAGCCTCGCTATCATATAGCCAGGTAGATAAAGATTTTCGCGAGGACATGCTGGGTGAAGAAGCACGTTTCCGCAATGCCAAGCTTGCCTACTACCGGGGCGATTTCAATTGGGCTGAAGGACAACTATCGGTTTTAAAAGCCTCCACGTCCGAGCTGATCGCGAATGACGCGCTTTATCTTTCCATATTGATACTAGAGAACATCACATCCGACAGTAACTACGTGCCGTTACGTCGTTTCGCATATGCCGACCTGCTGACTTTCCAGAATAAAGATACTGATGCAGAAACTTTATTGGATAGCATTGTTAAGGCGTTCCCGGAACATCCTTTGAAGGACGATATCCTGATGCAAAAAGCAGAGCTGGCCAAAAAGCACAGAGAGTACAGCAAATCTCTAACCTACCTGAAAGAGATACAGGAAAAACATGGTGATGACGTCCTTGGTGATGACGCTGTATTTAAAACCGCGGAACTCTACGAACAATATCTGAAGCAACCGGAAGAAGCAAAAAAAATCTACGAATACCTGATCATTACCTATCCCGGCAGCAGCTATGTGCAGGTGGCACGAAACAGACTGAATGAGCTACAGACTGGTGCCCCCGCTCTACCCTAATTGGTTATATTTACCGGATGAAGCAATGGCCGGTAAATAAGGCTTATTTCTGGGAGACAGCGCCCTTTTCAAGGTTGCTGCTGCCGTTGATCGCAGGCATTGTTTCTTATCGCTTTCTCAGCTTCGCAATAACTACTGTTGTTATCGTAGCGATCGCCTGTACCGCAGTGTCGCTGATACTCACGCGCATTAAGGCTTCAAAGACAGTACGTGCACTGCAGTTTGTTTTGCCCCATGTTATTATATTCCTGGCGGCCTGGTCGCTATGCTGGTTCAATGATATAAAGAACGATGAACATTGGTTTGGAAAGGATGCGGCTGCAGCTGAAGCTTTCATGGTTGTTGTTACAAAGCCTCCGGTTGAAAAGGATAAAACGTGGAAGCTGGAGACAAGTGTGCCTGGCAGCATCAGCAATGACCATTTAGCTTCCACCACGGGCAAGGCATTGATCTATGTTTTCAAATCAGGCTATCGAAGTATCTCGCAAGGCGATACTCTCATCGTTCCTAACAAATGGCAGGCGATAAG
>CAMPKG010000147.1 GCA_946887085.1 uncultured Sphingobacteriales bacterium | reverse complement strand
ATGCAATTGTTCAACTTGGTTTATTATACAGTGCCCAAAAGGATCCGCTCGCGTTAAAATATTTTGACAACGCCTATCGCCTGGACACTACAGATCTTTTCCCGCTTTATGCCAGGGGTGTTTATTATCAAAACCGGGGTGAGTACCAGTTGGCAAAGGATCAATATAGAGAGGTTATCGTTAGAGATAACCAGTATACCGATGCTCATTATAATACGGCGTATATCCTGATGCAACAGGATTCAATTGAAAAAGCACGACGTCAGTACGACCTTCTCACCAGGATCGACCCGGCGGACCCTGAAGCATATTACAACCGCGGATTGTGCAGCGAATTAATGGGAAATAAACAAGAAGCGCTGGCAGATTACAGACAGGCAGTAGTCTTTGACAAAAATTACGCAGAGGCACTACAGGGAATAAAACGGCTTGAAGAAAAGTAGTCATGTAATTAAACAAACAACAGGCTGCATTGAAAAAAATCCAGCATTTCTATATTAAACTTGTCCTTATTGTACTGTGTTGTACGGTATATCCGGCTGGCGTCACCTATTCCCAAACTCAGAAGAAAAAAACTGTTGCAAAGCCGGTTAAATCGAAAAAAAACGACCCGCCCGACACAACTCAAAAAGAAGTCATCGACGTAGTAAGCAGTGGCAAGGATTCAGTGATCTACATTGATCCGAAAACGGGAAAGCGGATAGAAAGAAAAACGGAAGCCAGGCAGCCCTTCCCGAAACCGGATAAGATCATTTATGTAAATGAGGGTGCTCCCAAAAAGGATCCCGAAACCGGACTACCGCGACGCGTAGATACAGTAATAGTGTTGAAGGAAGGTAAACAGAGCAAACAGCTTCAGAAAACGCTGAAGAAAGATACTCCTAAAGTCGTTGTGGTAAAAGTGCACGAGTCGTGCCCTTGCATGGCACTGAATGTAAAGGCGCCTGATACGATCCGTGTAGATGAATACATCAACTACAGCTTCGCTCTTAAAAACAATTGCAAAAAACCTGTTTGGGTCAATTCTCCGTCTTTTGCCTACTATGTTTTCAACCCTGACGGTACACCCGTAAGAGTTTTACGCAAACTGCAATATGTAAAACAGTATCGATACCCTGATTTCGTGAGGCTTGAGCCGGGAGAAGAATTTGTATTTAATTATGGAGAAGACCCCTTCTTTCAATATGATCTCCAGCCCAATTGGAAGTACCAGTTCAGCTTTATTTATCGCAATACCGACCGGAAATATAAGTCCGCGCCCGAAAGCACATATCTGTGCAATGAATTCCGCAATAAAACCATTCTTATTGGCGACAGGCTCCGCAACAGAAAATAATTTGCGGGGTTACTTACCTTTGTGTCCTATTTAAAAATCTTACAAATGCCGATCATAGCACCGTCAATACTTTCAGCAGACTTTTTAAACCTCGGCCGCGACATCGAAATGGTCAATAACAGCGAAGCTGATTGGTTTCACCTGGACGTTATGGACGGGAGGTATGTTCCTAACATCAGCTATGGTATGTCCATCATCAGCCAGATGAAAAAGGCGGCCAGGAAAACTTTTGACGTGCACCTGATGATCCTGGAGCCGGAAAAATATTTTGAAGATTTCAAAAAAGCAGGGACTGATATCCTTACCATCCACTATGAGGCATCCACGCATTTGCATAGAAGTGTGCAGGCGATAAAAGCGCTGGGGATGAAAGCAGGCGTAGCGTTGAACCCGCATACACCGGTACAATTACTGGAGTATATTTTGCCAGAACTTGACCTCGTTTTGATCATGAGTGTAAATCCAGGCTTCGGCGGACAAAAATTCATCCCGCAGGCATTAGATAAGATCAGGACGTTGCGTAAAATGATCGATGCTGGCAGATACAACACAATTATTGAAATTGATGGTGGTGTAACCCTGGAAAATGCACCGGAAATAGTTGCGGCCGGCACCGATGCCCTTGTTGCGGGCAATACAATATTCTCTGCAGCCGATCCAACAAATATGATAAAAAGATTGAAGCAGGTAGGAAAATAAACGTAACTTATTGCCGTTTATCTGTGGTATGCGCGTTAAGATCATTCTAACCCTCCTGTTATTTATCACCGGCTTTATCGCCCATGGACAAACTGCCCATCTTGTGGGGGTAGTCAGGGACGAGAAAGGCAAACCCCTTGATGCTGTTACCGTGGCAGTAGAAGGCACTGCCGTGGGCATCATTACAAATGCGCAGGGAGAATATACCCTGGATGTGCCGGCGGTGACCATTAAATTGGTTTTCTCTGCGATCGGTTTTCAAAAAACAGATACTACACTCACGCTCACGGTAGACGAAGTGCGCCGCGTCGACGCGCGTATCAAAAGACTTTCCACTACACTGCAGGATGTGACGGTAACAGATATCAAGGATCCCGGGGTTATCAAGATCGACGTTAAAAAAACCGCCTTGTTGCCAACCGTCGATCCTTTCAGCGGTATTGAGTCACTGATAAAAACTTACGTAGGCAGCAATAACGAACTCACATCTCAGTACAACGTACGGGGAGGCAATTATGACGAAAATCTCGTTTACGTTAACGATTTCGAGATATACCGTCCATTCCTCACGCGGTCGGGACAGCAGGAAGGTATGAGCTTTATAAATGCCGACCTCGTATCCGGCGTTAACTTTTCCGTCGGCGGCTTCCAAGCGAAATATGGCGATAAAATGTCGAGCGTCTTGGATGTTGACTATCGCCGGCCGAAAGAATTTGGTGGCCGGGTACTGGCGAGCTTATTGGGTGCCAGTCTATCCCTTGAAGGCATCTCTAAAAACGAGAAACTAACCTACATGCTCGGCCTCCGGCAAAAGAGCAATCAATATCTGCTGCAATCTCAGCCAACAAAGGGTGTGTATAATCCCTCATTCACAGACATTCAAACACTGATCAATTATCGTTTCAATAAAAAATGGGAAACTGAAGTAATAGCGAACTATGCACGCAACCGTTTCGTATTCTATCCGGAGGAAGCTACAAGCAGCTTTGGACTCATCAACAAGGCTTTCCAGTTGCGGGTGATCTATGAAGGAAGTGAGATCGACCAGTTCGACTCACGGTTTGCGGGATGGTCAACAACTTATCGTCCCAACGAAAAACTGAAACTAAAGCTCCTTGCTTCCGGCTTTCAGACAAATGAGCAGGAAACATACGACATCAACGGCGAATATCTTCTCGGCGAGCTGGAAACAGACCTTGGTAAAGAAAGCTTCGGGCAGGTAAAATATTCATTGGGCACTGGCATGATCCATACTTATGCGCGCAACTACCTTAAAGTAAACGTGGGCAACCTGGCGCACCGCGGAACTTATAACAGCAGGCTACATTTCATACAATGGGGGCTTGATGCAAACATCACCGATATCAGCGATAAACTGAACGAATGGGAAAGAAGGGACTCGGCTCGTTTCACCCAGCCCTACCTGGAGGACAGGCTGGAACTGACGCGTGTGTACACCTCTTCTTCAGGATTTAACTATATGCGCTATAGCGGTTTTATCCAGGACAATTTTCGCTTCAATGATTCATTGGGATTAACAGTGTCCGTCGGTTTGCGGTTCAACTACAGCACGCTGAACAATGAATTCTTATTAAGCCCGCGCGCACAGATCTCTTACAAACCAGGCTGGCGCAGGGATATCATCTTCAAACTGGCAGGAGGTTTGTACCAGCAGCCGCCTTTCTATCGCGAGATGCGCGACCTGAATGGCGTAGTAAATAAAAATCTGAAGGCCCAGAAATCTTACCATGTGGTTGCGGGAACCGAATACAATTTCAAGGCAGCAAACAGGCCCTTCAAATTTACAACCGAGGTGTATTACAAGGGCCTCTGGGATATTGTTCCTTATGAGTACGACAATGTTCGTATCCGTTATTTCGGACAGAACAATGCAATCGGGTATGCTTATGGGGGCGAATTGCGTCTTTATGGAGACATTGTAAAAGATGCAACCTCATGGGTAAGTCTCGGTGTAATGAAGACCGCCGAGGATGTAACCAACGATAAATACATCATAAAGGATGAGAATGGCGCAGATAGCGCAACCATCACTCCCGGCTATATTCCCCGCCCCACGGACCAACGCCTGATGGTGGGCATGTATTTTGAAGATTACTTTCCCAAATGGAAGAATTACAAAATGCACCTGAACCTGTTATATGCGACAGGACTCCCGTTTGGCCCACCTGATAAAGAACGCTATGGCGACACACTCCGCTTGCCTGATTACAAACGCGTGGACATCGGATTCTCGGCACTTGTACTCAACGGAGCCAAACATGCGGACAAAAAAGCACTGCGTGCATTCGATAATATCTGGCTGAGCGCAGAAGTATTCAATCTGCTAGGCATACAAAATACGCTCTCTTATTCCTGGATACAGGACATGACCACGAGCAAAACGTATGCTGTTCCCAACCGCTTGACATCGCGTCTTATCAATGTTAAGTTAGTTGTCGATTTCTAACACCACCTCTTCACGTTCCCGGGACAATGTGCATGCATACCGTGTTTTCACCCATTTTTGGACCCGTTTCGAAAAAACCGTGAAAACACTGTAAAGCACTTTTTTTTGTCAATCTACCTTTGTGTTAGAAAAACAAGAAAACATGTCTGGACAGGAATATATAAAAGCTTTCAAGCGTTTTGCCGGCAACTTGCTGCAACAATATTCGGTAGATGTCGTACGCATTCCTGATGCTAACCGTGAGCAAAAACTTCACGTTCTTGAGAAAGCAATGTATAAAATGGAAAATGAGCTGAACGGCAAAGTTGCAGACATAATTGCAGTAACCGAGGCAAACCCTGCGATCAATGAATACCAACTTGAAAAAGGGCTTCGCGAAGTGTTCAGCTCGTCATTGAAAGAACTCCTAAGGCGCAATTACAGAGGTTAATATAAACCACCATTTACGAAGAAAGCCCGTCGTTTTTACGACGGGCTTTCGTTTTGATCTTTTACCAAAATACATCTAGTGAGCTACAATAACTTTTTGGCTTTGTATTGTCTTGTTGCCGCCCTGGATAACAACCATGTATTGGCCGGGAGCAATCGACTTTGTATTGATATCATATGAAAGCGCCACGCCATCCATCTGAACTACTGAAAGCACTTTACCGGTAAGGTCATACAGGCTGATCGTTCCGGCCAATGTCGCAGGCAAGGAGATAGTGATCTTCTCGTTTGCAGGGTTAGGGAACACCTGCGCTTTAACGTGCGCAATATTTTTTACAGACAGCGGTGCGGCATCGTAAATGAAAAAGTCGTCAACGGCCGCTTCCACAATACTTTGGTCTCCGGCATCTGTTGCCACAAAACGAAGCTGTACGTTCCGTTGACCGGGAGCGAGATGGTCTACTGCGACAACCCTCCGGCGCCAGTTATGATCGGACTGCCTTGTATTTTCAACCTGCTTCCATAAAACTGTTGAAGGGCTGGTTCTCATATCAACGCGCCAGTAATCATTCCTTCTGTTGCCTTCACCGCCTGAACCATTGCGATCATTGGAGAACCAGCGATAGTATTCGATCACTGGGCTGACATAACCCCCAAGGTCAAAGAACGGAGTTACCGCAGTTGTTTTACCATTGTCAACATCGGCAGTGTTGTATGTTGTCGGGCCATTACCTGTAAGAAGACATTTTCCTGACCCTGACGTGTGGTCTTTGCTTGTTTGCGTAACAAACGAACCAAAGGCGCCGCTATTAGGAGAATACAATGTGCCTACCGGTACTTCATGTTCCCAATCGCCCGTCGTAGCATTATCGTCCTGAAGGCCGAGTTCCCAATCAGTATCAGTCTCAAAATCAATTTTTATCCTTGGGCTAACACCTACCGCAAATTGGAAAGGCAGCGTGTATTCAGTTGCCATGGTGGCATCTGTTCCAAACCTGTCAGGCAGCGTTACTGTGGGAATAGCTAATATGTCATAGATATAAAAGAAATAGTCGATGATGGCACCTACTGATTGGCCGGGTATTTGTCCAGTAAAATTGAATCCGCCATTATCCGTCATAGCGACAGTATCCCAGGTGCCTATAGCCCTGTTGCGATAGATCAATTTCAGGCTCTGGAAGAAATCGCTGTTTGTCAGGTTCAGTGAAGCGTTAACGGTGATCGGTGTATTTGCCGGAGGGTGTGCTACCTCGTTGTGAGTAAGCTCCGCATTTGCATAGAGATATATGCCGTGCTTGGCAAAAGCGGTGATAATAGCGTTAAGATTAGGTGTTCCATTGCTGAACGTGGCATCATCATCGTCGCTCAAAAGAGCAGAGATCAGTATCTCATGGAATACCGGGCCTTCCATACCGTTGGGGCCATCCGCTACGTCATAGAATGCCTCCGCAAATATCTGCGCCATCGCGTCGTAGCTGCCAATATTACGTGCTACATCCCACCATGCACCGGCTATGATCTCGCCATCGGCATGCACCTCTCCAACTATATCTTTAGGATATACTTTATGATTCTGATCGTACCTGCGAATAAATGTTGCGGGGCTGCCTTTTGAGTTACGGCCTAGAACTGAGTCCTTAGTGATCGTCATTCCCCATACGTCTGCGTAACCTTCATTCAATGCGCCATTCCTCATAGAACTAGCTCCCTGGTCCGCATAAAACCTCCTGTTAATACCATGTCCATATTCATGATAAACAATGTCGCCTATTTCAGCAAATGAGGGACAGCCTCCTCCCGGTGCATAGAAGTTGATACTATTGTTACTACCGCTATAAAAAGCATTGCAACTTCCACTGGTCAGCTCAACATTGGTAGTCAGCGATACGTCCATGTCGGTGAACGACGGCAGCAACATCTTCATATTGCCATGGGCGCGGTTGGTATGATAGTAGGCATTCACAGCACGGCTATTTGCGCCTGTGCTTGGAAACGAGATCACATCTGTTCCGGTTACTGATTGAGAAAAAGTAGGTGTGGAACTGCCTGATGGCACAACCGTCGACCATTTGCCCTTAAGCACCACAGTGACATTCGCACTAGGAGCGGCATTGCTGTAGTAACCGGTATCGTTGGCATTGACGGTGGAGCTGCCTATTTGTAATTCAATATTTCCCAGGGGCTCCAAAGTTGCCGGTGTTATCGTATTTTGTTTAAACACTGTACCCTTCACTTCAACTTCAATTTCCTTTACTTCGTTTGTGCGGTATAGCAGAGAACCATCAACGGCATCAATAAAGCCGTTTAGTTCCACTGGCATTCCTTCCTCATTAGTCCCGATTGCCGTAAACTCCCACGCCGGGTGAAGAGTATACCCATTTTTCGCGGGAATGGGAAACCAAACCCAGTCGCCCGCGACGGTAACAGTGGCTATATTCAATCCCGTAGCACCTTCCGTGATGTTTTGTGATGACTTAATATCAGCTGGCGTCAAAACAGGTGCAGACGATGATTTATTCGTACCAAAAGATCGGTTCTTCACTCTTACGAGGCGATGATCGGCCGTAAACCTGAAGCTGATACGGGAAAACATCACTGAATGACCGTCCAGGTATTGTTCAAAATCGACATAATGCGCCTTGGGTGCTGCCGAATTGCGGACCATTTTCCATTGAGAACTTTCAATTCCCAATTGCTTCAGCGCATTGCCTAGCACATATTGAGACTTTTCCAGTGGACTATTTCCCGAAACTGCAATAGCGTCGCCATAGATATCAGTGAATTCTCCCGTTATCTTGTCTACATCCAGTTTCCACCCAGGAAAGTTCTTTCTCACCAATGGTCGAACCTGGTCTGCGCGTTCTTTGTTAACGCTCGTGATAAGCTCATGGCCCGCAAACACAGATTTCTGATACGCATGATCGTGATCATGCTCTTGTGCGAAGGAAGGTACCGCAATAGCAGTAAGTCCAAGCGCTAGTACAATGTTCTTCATTTTAATTTTTGGAAAGAAAAAATGGTTACGTGATGGATGTAAAATAAGAAATTACATAGTCATAGAAAAATCATAAACTCTTGTAGGTACAAAAAAAGTTACCCAAACGGGAAAAAAGTTCGTAGAGATAGCTTTTTATAGCTGCATCCTGACTGTGGAGTCAGTAGCCGAAAAAATTTATCTGGCCAAAACAATTGTCTGTGGCGGCTTTTCAAATAGCAAAAGAA
>CAMPKG010000146.1 GCA_946887085.1 uncultured Sphingobacteriales bacterium | reverse complement strand
GCCCTATATCGGCATACTCCGGGTCATCCACCAGGTACTCATATTCTGACGGAATGTCAGGTGCCTGGGAGCTGTTTACGGACAGGATCACCCGCTCACAGAACGGTTGAAGCATCTGGTAAAGGTGATAACGCTGGGGTTGGCCGTGATAGTTGAGAAGGCTTTTATCGGTCCCCATCCGGCTGCTTTTGCCGCCGCAAACTACGAGTCCATAGACCGGACTCATTCGAAAAAATGCTTATTGATGATCATGTCATTGCTCAATCCGTAGGTGTTGACTGCCTCGTCCAGGAGATAGTTTCGGATGACCAAAAGCAGCTTGCCATTTGTTGACCCGTTTTTATATAATTCGATTATATGCGTAATTGTAGGTTCAAGACCTGTTTTTTCGTTCAGTTCCAGCTTGCCAATCTCATCAACAATGAGCCAGTCAGGATTCTTATTTACTGCTTCATTCAGTATCTGTTTGGCTGTCCTGAAAGCATCTTTGGAAAACCTGTACTTGCCGATAATTAGGCAATCTTCGGGTGGGCATGACTCGTCCTTTTCCATCTCGTGGTATTGGTTTTCTGAGATGTCATAGAGCATCCGTTTGCCATCCTTGTCGGGGGTAAGAATGCCGGCGGCGTTAATATTATTATTGCGGAGCCATTGCTGGAGGGTGGTGGTTTTGCCGCTATGAACCGGGCTTGTGAATATGTATATCCTGTGAGGACTCATGTATGGGATGCAAAGTAGCAGCTATCAAGATAAACAAAAATGCCGAGTAGCGTTTCAGGCCACTATGTTTCAATGCTGCCATTCGGTATGCTGGGCGGATGAAGCTGCCTAGTTCGGGCTGCAAGTCAAGCACCGATTGCAGCGATTCCTTGTGCTTAGATGTACTCCTGTCGAGCCAGGCCTGCATAGCCCTTCGTACCAGAGGATTAATGATGCCGAAGATCAGTAGCAAAGCAGCTACCGTCCGCAGTATCACATATTCAGCCTTGCCCATGCGCCCTTGGAGCAGAAACACACCGGCTATGAAAAAGAGCATCAGCAGTATGGGGATGACCTTGTTTTTGTGGCGTTTGCCCTTAGCGGGAGGTTGATCGCCGCCCGTGTTCTGAAACTCTCTGAACTGATCGCTAATGCCTAAGGCATGTGCATCAATCTTTCGCGGCAAGCGGGCTATCCAGGTACCAAGCAATAGCCCCCATAGCAGGTAAATGCCTACATATGCGGAGATTATCCAGTAACTGAATGAAAAGCTTGCTGACAATGAAAAGTCTTTGACGATGGCCTCGAAGAATTTGTCCAATGCCTCCCATAGTGATCGGCCATATATCAGCGTCATGAAGATCAGCTTTTGCACGGCAGACTCCAGCATGGCGATGACGCCGAATAAGACGGAAGCGATGGTAAAATTTAGAATAAGACGATATAATATAGCACCTGCCAATCCCTGGAAGCCAACAGCAACATATGCCTGTGGCGGCGATTGCGGGCTGGCGGCAAATTTCACAAGCATCACCAATAACGTGGCTTGCATTACCTGCCGGAAACTGAATTTGCCGTACCATGCGATAAGCGCGATGATGACCACAGCAGCACCACCGACAAATATCCCAGTCAACGGTAAATGCAGGGCATGCATCCATCCCCCAAGGCCGCTTTCTGCAAGTCCCCAAAGGGCTGTGAGGCGTAGTATTGCTAGATTATGATTTGCTTGCACGGTTAAATATAGCAGTTGGCTCAGAGCTTTTCAAGTCTGCGCAATATCAGTCGCCTTTCCGCCTCCGATACTACAGTTTTCAGTGCCAATTCGAAGTGTTTTTTGGCCTGTTCGGTATTCTTCAGTTCCGCGTGGAGTTCGCCGAGAATGCCATGCAGCAGGTAATAATTTTGCAGGTAGTCAATGCCGGGGATAGCTCTGATCTCCTGCAGCGCCCTTTCAGCTCCTTCCAGTTCCTTTACAGCAACAGCCCGGTTCAACAGTATCACCGGTGAAGGCGCCAATTGTTTTAACAGGTCGTAGCAGGCCAGGATTTGTTTCCAGTCCGTATCCTCGTAGCGGGGAGCGTGGCAGTGTTCGTAGGCAATACCCGCTTCAAAATGGTATCTGCTGGGCAAGTCTCCTTTTGCTGAGCGGTTGAGATAATACAATCCGCATTCTATTAATTCCTTGTCCCAAAGACTGCGGTCCTGGTCTTTCATAAGCACAAGATCCCCATTCTCATCTGTGCGGCTGGAAAGACGGGCAGAATGAAAATACAGCAACGCGAGCAGTGCGTTGGACTGTGGCAGATCAGTGGATTCATTGGTAGTTAACAGGCTGCAGAGGCGTATACAGTCGGCAGCCAGGTCCATTCTTACCAGCGAATCGTGGTAGGATGCACTGTGGGCCTCGTTAAATAACAGGTAAATGGTTTCAAGTACATTATCCAGCCTGTTTTGCAACGCCTGCCCCTGGGGGATGTCGAAGGAAATATTGTTCTCACGGAAAGATTGGCGTGCCCGATATAAACGTTTTTCAATCGTATCGGGAGAGGTAATGAAAGCCCGTGCGACCTGCGCGACCGAGAAACCAGAAAGTGTCTTGAGGATAAGTGCTATCTGGCCCTCCCTCGGTATTGATGGATGACAACATGCAAACATCATCCTCAGCTGGTCGTCATTGATCTCCGCTTCACTGAACCTTTCTTCAATGGTAACCGATGCAGTGTATTCAGATTCCAGCAGGGTAGTGAGGTCAGTCGCAAAAGTCTTACGGCGTCGTTGTGTACGAATGATATCGATTGCACGGTTCTTTGCCGCGCGAAAAAGCCAGGCTTCGGGTTTGTCGGGAATGCCTTCAGTACTCCATATATCAAGGGCTTTTATTAATACATCCTGCACTACATCTTCGGCCATCTCCAGGTTGTGCGGACCAAAAATGCGTGTCAGCACAGAAGTCAGTTTACCTGTTTCCGTACGGGTTATTTGCGTTAACAGCCGGTCGATATCTTTTTTAGTAGTGTCCGTAGAATTTTGAGCCTTTACTCACTCCTGAAATTAATAAAGTTATCGTTCCACAACGTCGTCAAAAAAAAAAACGAACAGCCTGTGTTCACAGGCTGTTCGCAACAAAATTGGAATTTACATATTCAGTACAGCTATCTCCCGAACTTCTAAATTACCACCGTCATCAAATATCGGGCAGCCTTTAGCGAGTTCAACAGCTTCATTGTAATCTGCTGCCTTTATGATTATATAACCATTCACCACCTCTTTACCTTCAGCAAATGGTGCGTCAGTGATGCTGCTGCGGTTTTTCATGTGCTTGCCTTCCGGTGTCAGCGGCTGCCCGGCAACGAATTTTCCTTCCTGTGCCATTCCGCCCATCCAATTTTTCCAAAGATCCATATGCTCAGGTGTGGGATCGGGTGGAGCAATGTTTGCAGCACGCCTTAAGATCAACAGATACTCTTTCATGTTGTTTGTTTTTTTAAAGTTAATAATAGATATGAATGTTACTTGTTGTGCTATTTATAATTCATCGGTTCGTACCCCTGGTATTTACGCAACAGGCCAAGCTGGCCCAGGTGGTATGCCTCGTGGTGCAGCAAAAAACTGACGAAGCCATTTACGTTTTGCTCAGCCACAGGAACGGGGAAGGGTATCGGTGATCCAAGCGCTTCTTTTTTCAGGTTAGCAATCAACGGGCGAACCACTTCGGTGATCTTTTGCCATTCGGTTTTTATATCTGCAAGAGGTGGATAATCTGCATCGGGCTGCAGGCCTTTACCCTGCGCATACAGATCTGCATATTTCTCTTCCACATTGGCGCCAAGTACACCCGCAAGCATGTGGCGTGTAGATACGAGATGGCCCGCCAGCCATTTGATGTGGTTAACTTTTTCATTAGCCCTCGCTGTAGCGTGGCTGTCTTCAACACCGTTGATGACATTATTGAATAACCTGGTCTGCAGGTCGAAAATGTTGGTAAAAACTGAATTTTCCATGTTGTTTGTTTCCATAATGACGTGGCGTCTTGCCAAAACCGGACAGCTGTTAAAAATATTTTTCGGCTACGTTAAAAATCCTGCAATACAGTGTCGGGGTACGGTTTTTCCGTTTGGATAATGCAGAAAACGATATTGTTATGAAAGATTTTTTCAGGTTTATGGCAAGTACAGCCGGGCGATGGTTGAGAGGACTGATAGGTTTTGCCCTGCTCGCCTGGGGATATAACTACGAAGGTGGTGTGAACATTATCCTTATTTTGATAGGCCTGGTGCCTTTGGCGACGGCTATCTTTGATATTTGCCTGCTCGCGCCACTGTTCGGCTATCCGTTGAGCGGCGCCGGTATCAGGCGCAGGTATGGCACAACGGGAGAACCCGGCGAAGTATAATATAACAGCATTTTTTATTATCTTTTGACCTGATAGATAAATGATGTTTACCAGGTCATTTGTATTTCTAGTGGTTCTGTTGCTGCAAGTAATTGGAGTGGGGGCGAGGATACAATCGCCGCAGGAAGTATTTGCGCGCTATAAAGCCGCGTCATCTGATTCCGAACGTATCCTGCACCTCGGCAAACTGACAGCCTATTATTATGCCATAAGGGAAGATGCAGTAGCCGACAGCATTTTTGAAAAGCAGCTGATGCTTGCGGAGGAAACACGCAACCGTACCCTTATCTGCCATACTTTATTTAACAACCCGCGCTTCCAGTTACTTGGCACTATCACCCGGACGAACAAAAACATAGTAACACTCGATGCCTCGGCAAAAACACTGGCTTATATCAACCGCGCCTTTTCATATGCGAAGTCTCTGCGTAATGATGCCTATGTAGCCCTGGGCTACCGCTTACTCTCTGTGTTTTACCTGGGGCAGGGGGAGTTTGAGCAGGCTTTTAAGAATGCCAACCAATCTTATACCACCGCACTCAATACCAAAAATGATTCGGTAAAAGTGGTTTGCGGCCTGCAACTGGGCGCTACCTACTTGCAGCAAAGAGATGTGCTGATGGCTTTTAAAACCTATAGCAATGCTTTTGACATAGCCAACGAGCTGCACCATCCGCAACTGTTATCTACCGTGTATCATTATTTCTCCGACCTCTACCGTAAGCTAGATAAAAAAGAAGACGCGACAGAATACATCTACAAAAGCAAAGAACTGAATGAAAAAAATAAGGATACTACAGGGCTGATAGACGACTACCTCGCGCTGGGTAAGATTGCCGACTACGCTAAAGGCGTAGAGTATCTTGAGAATGCGGAACAGCTGGCAGAAATAAATGGGAATTTAGCCGCACTTTTTGAGGCGCAAAAACTAGTATTTTTCTATAGAATTTTTCAAGGTGATACATCTCTCCCTATCGAGTACCTAGCTAATAAAGTAGATTTGAAAGCAGTTTTTGATCGAACAGGTCCAAATTATTTAGATTGGATGTTAGCAATCGTTTACTTATACAGCGACGACCCCAAAATAGCTCACCACCATTTTCGACAAGCAGAATTTGCATTTACACAATTATATAATAACGATATTAAACAACGATTTCTTGGAGAATTTGCATCCTGTTATTCCAAATTAGATAGTCCGTTACAAGCCATTTACAAATATAAATCCGCAATTGTTCTCTGCAATTCCACTGTAAATATCCCTTACATGATGGATTATCTGTATAATCTAAGAGAACTAAATCATAAATCAGGTGACTATAAAGAGGCTTACGAGTACAGCATGCAATATGGCCAATACAAGGACTCCCTAACCCGATTGGCTAAGGAAGAAGAACTAGCGCTGATGGAAATCGAAAACCTGGATAAGAAGAAAATCAAAGAAAAAGAATTGGCAAAAATTGCTGAAACCAGGCGTCATAATCTGCAATACATGGTCATTACGTTAAGCATCGCGGCAATATTTGTGTTGCTAATATTGTTGGGTTTTTTCCCTGTATCTAAGCTGATGGTGAAGATACTAGGGTTCTTCGCTTTTATTCTTTTCTTCGAGTTCATCATCCTTTTGGCCGATCATAAGATACACCAAATGATGCATGGTGAGCCATTAAAGATCTGGCTGGTCAAGATCGTGCTGCTTTCCGTTCTACTGCCTTTGCATCACCTGTTGGAGGAAAAAATGATCCACTTTCTCAATTCTAAAAAATTACTGAGCTGGCGAGAGCGTTTTTCGGTAAAGGCACTATGGTTGACATTAAGTCAACGCCTTAGCCGTAGCGATGAGGCCGAAGAAAAAGAGGCTGAAGCAAAACTCCAGCCTCCTGAATGATAGCAATAGTTTGGTTTAGTCAACGGTCGTCGAATCGCTTACATGGCATGCGGCTGGTGGCGGGCAAATGCTTGTCCTGATGGCGTAAACCGTTGGTACCAGCCCGGTGGGATGGTTGGTATTAGTGCCCGCCAGTATGTAGGGGTGGTTTATTAATTCCGCAACTGTAATGCCCTGTCCGCTATGGGCAGCCACATAGGTTTCGGCCGTGCCCTCGGTAAAAGCAGCGAGGAAGAAGTTTACATCGGTCTTGTTTTGCGCCCTGCACATGTTGATCAAAGCCTGGAGATCGTTAATGTCCATTTTTATCTGCTGCGTAGTGGTATATTGCGTAGTCGGCTCATAAAAATTCCGGATATCATTCACAGCATTGGGCATCTCGGCGAGCACCACGCCATCATCCGGGCAGGTAGGACATTCAGGGCATTCGCCGCCGCCATCGCAGCTGGCAGACATCTGGAACAAAGCAGTAACGCAAATAAGAAGAGCTTTCATAAAACAGATTATTGTGTGTGAGTAATGAATTATTATCAAACTTAATTTAAATTAATTTCACATGCAATAGCACGCATACAAAAAGGGCCACCCTATGGCGGCCCATATTTTACGGCCAGTGTTCTATCTCTGAATTGTAAACCTGGTATAGTAGGTTCGCTGCCCATCATAAACCCGCAGCAGGTATAGGCCAGGTTGGAGCGAGGAGGCCGTGTTTATCTCTAACGCGCTCACAGAACCAGTGGTGGTGGCCCTCCATACTTCGCGGCCTGTAACGTCAGTTATTGCGATCATTGCATTATCGCTCACCCCCGGCAGGTTGATTTCAAACACACCGTTGTTAGGATTGGGGTAAAGTGAGATGCCGTTATTATCAACATCATCAACACCCAGGTTTAAGGTTAGCTGCACGGTATCGCTATTGGCAGTGCCGCCGCAAACGCTGTCAGTCTCACGGGTCACTTCCACATAAAACCTGTCGTTATGCAGGATATCTGCGTTGACAAATCCGGTATAGGTTTGGTTACTGGCACCCGGAATGGGAAGATCATTGCGATACCATTGGAAAATGGGATTCGCGCCTCCGTTCATCACGCCGGCACTAAGTGTTATTGTACTGCCGTTCGGATCAATTTGTCCCGACATGCTTAGTTTGGTTTCCGGGGCAATAGCCGGTTTGATCATAAAGTAAGCCGTATCAGCAGGTGAAAAGCAACTGCTCTTAACAACCTGCAAACTGACAAAACCTCCGATATTTACGGAGGATAATGATAACGGTTCGGGCGGGGTATATTGCGGAGATCCGTTAATATTCCAGTAGTAATTATTTATGGCAGCATTGTTTTCGATGACACCAAGCGTTAAAGAATCCCCTTTACAAATAGGCTGGTTGCCGGTTATCTGGGGTTTACTAAGCGTTATCACCTGCAGATTATACGTTCCGGTATCGGACACACAGCCGGAAGTATGCGTAGCAATAGCTTTGTAAATGCCGTTATGCGAGCTATTGAGGTTAAAAATCACAGAAGACATCGGAGTACCCGATGGATTAAAAAATGTGTAGGTGGTTTGCGGCGCCCCGGAGCCGATGAGCGTAAATTGCAAAGTGCCGGCTGCACAGGGGGGATTGTTGGTACCTATTTGTGGCTGGGCAGGAGTAATTCCTACTGTGACATTCACCGTATCTTTATACACACAGCTGCCAATGGTAGCAGTAACAACAAACGCACCGCTCAGATTGGGAGATGCATTAACGACTATAGGGTTTTGGCCCGTTGCGTAGTATCCCGAAGGACCGGTCCAGACATAACTAGCCCCGGGAATAGTCGTGACACTTAACTGAAATGCTCTGCCGGAACACACCATGCCGGGGTAGTACGATGCAATTACCTGGGAGGTACATTGGGCAACTGTATTGACCGATAGCACACTTGGCAATATTGACAGTATCAATAGTCTCTTCATAACAAACAAGATTATTTTTAAATACTGATTACTCTAAAT
>CAMPKG010000145.1 GCA_946887085.1 uncultured Sphingobacteriales bacterium | reverse complement strand
AAGGCGAACTGTTCCTAAAACAAGTTCAGCATGTTTTCTTTTGAGCCTGTGTTGTAGTGGATAGGCAACTTCGAACAGGAATGATATTATAAGCGCAGGATAATAACCGCTTTTTAAACCATGCAAAATGCCGAAGCGAAGCATGCTGATGAATTGCAGGGAACTCAGCAAAATAAAGAAACCAAAACTCAATTTGCGTACAGTGGTCGCTGTCATAACGTAAATGTTTTTGTCTTTAACGTTATGAAATTAAATAATATTGCTGAAATTGAGTCATTGAGCTATTTCGCCATTGAGCCATTCCTACTAGCTAACCATTCTTCCATGCGCTGCTTTTCGTTGATGGCTACCGCCACTTCTATCTTCCATTTGTCATGCTTATCCAACTTCAGGATATAATTGTAATCGCAGTTATAGGCGGGTTGATTTTTTGTGTCGAAGTACTGCCAGTTGAGTTTCACTTTCACTATGCGGCCGGTCCAGGCACGTTTGCTCCAGATATCGGGACGTATATGTGCAATGCCGAATTGTTTATAAAAACTCATTCCCTGGTTGAACAACCCTTCCAGTTTGCTGGCTTCGGTGAATACCTGTGTAGCTTCATCTGAAATAAAACTGCAGGGCAGGGCGTAGTGCATGGCCATTAGCTTGGTATCGAAATTCTCCATAGCATCGGCGTATGTTTCAAAAAATGTGTTCGGCTTTTGTATTTCCTTTGCTTGCGTGCTCATCCCTCTGCAAATTTTTTGAGATGGCAAAGCTAAGGCATCAGCGCATCAGCACAAATTTTAGCGCGTGGCTTTCACCATCCGCTTTTATCTTAATAATATAGACGCCGTGCGGTATACCTCCGGGTAATATGATCTTATGATTGACATTTTTTCCTATCGTGGTGGCTGAGCCTTCAAAGAATCTTGCCCCGGTTGTTGCATGGTAAATACCAATATCGATCTTTTGCTCTTTAAGGACGCGGCCTGTAAGGAAGAATTCTCCGGCGGTTGGGTTCGGGTGCATTTCAAACAACGTATATCTGGCACCTTCAGTAACCTTTACCCGTACGGAAGAAGTATCGGAACAGCCATCATAGGTAGCTATGACCACGTAATCTCCGCTATCGCGCAGCATGGCCGGGTTGCGTTTGGGATTTTGCTCGTTTGATGTAAAACTGTTGGGCCCGCTCCATTGGTAGGTTGCTGTCGCTATGTCGCTGGTGGCAGTGAGCTCCAGGGTAGCATCTTCGCCAACAGGGCTGTTGCTGCTGGCTGTAACAGCGGGTGTGGGCTTTACTTCTATATCCAATGTATCTGATACTGAGCATCCTTCTTCCATGGATACCTTCAGGATGTATTGGCCTTCGGATGTCTCCTGCGCATCGGGTATCATTATCTTCAGACTATCTGCAGTAAAGCCGTTTGGCCCGGTCCATTGATAAGTACTAAATGGACTTGCTATGCTCACCGAACTGAAAACTATCGGCTGCCCTTCGCATACGGAAGCATTTGTATTGATGACGGGTAATGAAGGCCGGGCAAACACGACAAGATCTATAGTATCTTTGGAAATGCATCCCTGGTGCGATGCGCTGACATAGTATTTTCCTGCTCTGTCGGGCTTGATATCATTAAATATAAAGCCGGCGAATACCGAACTGAAATTTAGTGGTCCCTGCCAGGTAAAGCTGGTGAGCAGGCCAAGTGTGTCGAGCGCGCTCATGATAAGCGTATCGCCCTCGCAAAGCGGTGCATTATTTACCACTTTGAGGCCGGGTTTTGAAATAACTATTAGTTTAACCGTATCGGGTGTCTCAGACAAACAACCCTGGTTATCGCCGTAGGCAAAATAAAGGCCGGAATCTGCTTTAGCAACACTTGGAATTTTTACCGAGTCACCCGAATGGCTGAAACCACCCGGGCCATTCCACACAATGGGGATCATGGATGTAGTTGCCGCGCCAAAACCGGCAAACGCACCTTCACATATCTCCAGTGAATCTAACGGTGCGAAAGGGGTTTGGCCGCGCGGATTAACTACGGCTGTAGTTGTAGTACTGGCAACACACGCAGCATTAGAATCCGGGCGAACCCAGATATTGTAAAGACCGTTTACGCCAATGCTCGCGTTTGTAAAGCTGACACTGGCTGCCTTTACATCCCCTATTAGTCCAGGCCCCGAAAAATAGTAGTCTACATCAGTCCCTCCCTGGTTAGTTACCGCAAGATTCAATGCATCACCAACACAAACGGGAGAATTATTGCTGACTATCGGCGTAGCTGGCATGGGATCGATACGGATATTAAAGGGGTAATCCGGGGAGATGTACACCGGATCGTCAGTTACAACGCGCATACGGTATTTGCCGCTGGTAGGTATCAGTAATGGTACCAGGAAAGCGCCGGCAGTACCGGGCACCCATACCTGGCCGGCGAACGAGGCCACAACGGTCGGGGAGGCAAAACTTCCGTTTGCGTCAGACAGCTGTATGATAAAATCGTTGGCAGGCCCGAAGGTTCCACTGGTAGTTAGTTCAAGCCCTGATGCCTGCCCCTTACATAACAAAGTGTCAAGCGTGGATATATATACGGTCTGTGCCCTGGCTGCCAATATGAGCAGTAATAAAATTAAGGTAAAGGTTATTCTCATCTTCCTATAGGCGGTTTGCTATAAAGTTAATTAATACAACTTAAACCTGTATGCGGCATCAGGGCGCATTTGCGGCATATAATTGTGAGCTCTATTGCATATTTTAGAGGCTGCATATCAAACTCCATCATCTTTTGCCCCTGCAGATGCGCCTTTTCACCCTTCACATAAGATCCGGGTTTTTCCCTGTGGTACACCGGCTGATGCTGCTGCTGGCCATGGCATTACCGGCAGTTGCCCGGAGCCAGCCCTACACGCAGATTCACCTGGACAAAAAAAATGGCCTCCCTTCGGATCATGTTTATATGTTCCAGACCGATAAGTATGGTTATTTGTGGCTGGCAACTGAAAAAGGTGTCGTCAGGTATAATGGATACAATACGAGGATATTCACAGTTGCCGACGGTCTGCCCAAAGATGATATATGGGCAACATACCTGGATAGGAAGGACCGGCTATGGCTGTTCACCATCGCCAACACACTCGGATATATTCATAAGAACAAGTTTTATACGGCTGTGTCCAGGGACGGACTTATTTATCCCGGACGCCTGCTGGAGAACGAAGCCGGGTTAACGATCGCCAACACCATCAGTTTTTCAACCAAATATTTCAAATATAAGTTTCCCCGGAATACTGACGTTTCGATCTACCGGGAACGGTATACGAACAAAGCCGGCGAAGAGCAGTCTGCACCTGTGCCCGAAATGACTTACGTTAGCCGTGATACGGTGAAATTGATCACTTTAAAGGGCAACCATGTAGTCGAAACTAAATCTTGCCCAACTCCCAACCTGGTTACACAACAATTTTTGGGCGCTAGTGTTCATCCTTTTCACAACTTTTTGTTCCTGTACATGAGGAATGCAGATAAAGTTGCAGTCGTTGATATTGCCAACTGCAAAGAGGATATATTCTTCCGTAATACCCCTGGCAGGCAATTTAGTTATCTCACCTCGTCCGTATACAGTGATCGCTGCGAAGATAAATACCTCTACCTTTTTCTCCGCAACCAGATAGAACAATACGACAAGAATCTTGACCTGGTTGGTATATACCCGGTTTCGGCAGTGACGAACGACCAGGTTGATGGTAGCAGTGTGGTCTATCTTTATAAGAGCAGGCTTTGGAATACTTGTGTCGCCACCGAGACTCACGGGGCATTTATCAACCTGGCAGGCGGCGATGAATTCCGGAAGATCGACAGTAATCGGATTTTTTTAGGCTCTACCAATGACAGTACAGGCTATTGGGCCGACCAATCGAAAAATGAGATTATCAGAAACGGCGTCAACGGAGGTTCGACTATCGGCAGTTTCGCAACTGCGAAAAAGTTGTTTCGTTATGATGACTCCACAAGCGTGATCCTCGGCAGGCGCACCTACTTGCTCGATAATGTTACGGGCAGTTTCAGTTCAATATCCGGCATAGCGTTTCGAAGTATTGCTGTCGTGGATGGAAAGATATATGGGGCTAGCAGCAGCGATATCCGCGTGTTAGAGCCGCACCTAAACGAAGATGGGTCTCCGCTACTGAACGAACGATTCAATGATGTTGGCTACGACCCGGCAACCGGGTACATCTTTGCTTATAACGAGTACAGCGTATCTCTGTTCAGGGGCTCGCCGCAGCAATTGGTATCTATACCTAACACGGTGTTGCGTAGCCTCGGCATAAATGCCGTTCAGAAAATATTACTGGACGCTACGTATAGGAATTTTTTTGTGCTGGATTACGACAGACTGCTCGTATATGATGTTGGTAGGCAGGGTTACCGGAAACTACTTGCCAATTATAACCTGGTAGGGGCACGAATGTCCATTACAAAGGAGGGCATTATTGCCGTATCCGGGAAGTTTGGAGTGGCATTCATCAGGATACTGGGCTCTGGAAGTTTTTCAGAGCCTGTAGTTTACCACAACCACAGAGACGCAAATTTTTCAGTGGTAAGCGACTTGCAACAGCTCGGCAAAGACATGCTGCTGACCACAGACCGCGGAACGTTTGCCGTATCTATACCAACGCAATTTGCGAAAACAACTTCGCAGCTGCCTTATGAATTCCTGCTGACCCGGAACGGTGATATCCGCACATTGAAAAATGGTGACACTATTCATGTATCGCAACTGGAAAACCTGCTGCAATTTGACGTGGTGCGGCCTACCGCCAATGGAACTTTAAAATACCGGTATCATATAGAAGAGCTGACATCCGGTTGGATGGGTTTGAACCAGGATGAAATGGGACTGCCATCGCTTGAGCCGGGGCGTTATTACAAGCTGCTGATGCAAATGCAGGATGATGTCTGGGTGAGCGATCCCGTGGTGCTCTATCTTTATCGTGTACCCACCTGGTGGCAAACCACCGCAGGAAAAAGGGTTGCATGGATAAGCGGTATCGCAGGCGCGCTGGTGATCATTGCCTTTACTGTGCTCATTACCCGCCGCGTCATCGTGCGCAACACACGCAAGCGCAACGAACTGCTGGAACTGAAGCTGAAATCGGTATATGCGCAGATAAACCCTCATTTCATTTACAATACGCTTAGCTCGGCTTTGTTGCTCATCAACAACAACAAAATGCCCGAGGCGTATAGCCACATCTCGCGATTCTCCCGCTTGCTGCGTGCTTATGTAAAATCGTCGAGGAACAAATACATATCCGTGAAGGACGAAGCCGAGAACCTGAAGAATTACCTGGAGCTGCAGCAAACCCGCTTCAAGAATAAGTTTGTCTACTCGATAAGCATTGATGAGGAACTGCCTGCAGAATCGGTGATGATACCGGCGCTGTTGCTGCAGCCTTTCGTGGAGAATGCGATCTATCACGGCCTGCTCAATAAACCCGATGAGGGCCTTTTAAAGATCAGCTTCCGGAAAAACCCGGACGGCAGCCTATCGTGCATGATTGATGATGATGGTATAGGCAGGAAGGCTGCCGGTGAAATGGGAAATATCGACGAACTGAAAGAGTCTTATGGCAATGAATTGATCAAAGACCTCGTTAATATATTCAGGAAGTATGAGAACATGTACATAGAAGTGAAGTATACTGACAAAGAGGAACCCTTCACCGGAACAATAGTTGACATCAATATCAAAAACGCCATATCATGAAAAACGCATTTAGCTGTATAGTAGTAGACGACGAACAGGACGCCGCCGAACTGCTCATAGCCCGCATCAACCTGCTGTATACTAACGTGGATATACAAGGCTGCTTTACCACCTGGCAGGATGCGCTGAACGCATTGCGTACCCTGACGCCTGACATCATCTTCATGGACATTTCCATGCCGGGAAAAAACGGGCTCGACCTTTTGAGGCTGGCTCCCAAACTGCATTCGGAGATCATATTTGTAACGGCGCACGAAGAATATGCTTTGAGAGCTTTTGAGTTTGCCACGTCTGGATATATACTGAAACCCATCGACGATGTGGAACTGTCGCAGAGCATAGAACGCGCGATGAAACGTGTGCGCGATAAACAAAAGTCCACCGTACAGGAAAATCCCCGTATCGGTATCCCGGACAATAAAGGTGTGAACTATGTGAACCTGATGGATATTGAATACCTTGAATCGGTGCAGGGCTACACAAGGGTGGTAACCAAAGATGGCGTGATCCTGACATCGTTCAACCTCGGCAAGTTCAAATCGGTGATCACCAGCGAGCGTTTTTACCAGGTACATCGTTCCTATATCGTCAATATCAACGCGATCGTCCGCTATAAATCTACCGGCGAGATAGTAATGAAGGACAATAAAGAGATACCGGTATCAAAAGCGGCCCGGCAGGACTTTCTCAATATGTTCAACATGGTATCGCGGAGCGGCGAGCATGAAGAAGGGTAGTATTAAACCCGCCTGAACAACCCCGGGTATTCGAGTATGAAACCTGCATCATCCATGGTGATCACCGCTTCAAAATCATTGGGCACGTTCTCGTATTTATAGGTGCTGGCCGAAAGCCTGGTGTATTTCTGCTGTACCGTGCGGATACCTTCGAAAACATCGATGTAGATCACTTTTATCAGTTCAGATCCGCCGATGGCCATCTTTAGCCTGTTGACAGGCAGGGTATTGGTGAATGGTGTGAGCGGGATGTCTACGTCGATACAACCATCAAAGCGTTCGTCAGGCCGGCCATCAAAATACCAGGTTCCGTTGTCATTTTTTACAAAGAGCAACTCAGTCCGTTTATTGCCGGTGTCCAGCCTAACCTTCGTTAACGTCGTTTGCCAGTCATTGTTGGTAGCAATGAGGTATTTGGCTTCAAATGCTTTGTCCTCATAGCGACCGCTGATATTTGAAAGTATTTCATAGCCGCTGACCATTTGTCTTACGATACAATGCTCGGTAGAGCTGTATTCATCGCTGTGCCAGGTAAGGGATGTGTTCATGAAAAGCAAATATGTTGTAAGCGGGTGAGATGTCTTATCTTACATTCGTGATAAACAGCTTATTCGCATTTATAAAGCGCCTGGTAGCATTATTTAAAAGGAAGTAGTTCTCTGCGAAGAATCGTCAGGTGAGCGTAATATCAACCTCCTCCTCAGCTTTCTGACCCTGCCTCAGCATCAGCTTCAACAAAACCAGTCCCACGACCGCCGATATGGCTGACGTGGCGATGATGGCGATCTTTGAAGTGTTGATGAATTCCCCGCTATCGAACGCAAGCAGGGTGATGAAGATAGACATGGTGAAACCGATGCCGCCCAAAAATCCCAATCCTATGATATGCCCCCAGGACATCTCTACCGGTTTTGCGCACCAGCCAAGGGCTACTGCGCCTGCCGTAAACAGGCATATCCCCAGCGGCTTGCCAAGGAACAGGCCGAAGAAAATGCCGGCTGTGTTGGAAGAAAAAATATTGTCCATCACCGATGCGTCGAGCGGGATAGCAGTATTTGCCAGGGCAAATATGGGAAGTATGACGAACGCTACCGGCTTGTGCAGAAAATGTTGCAGTCGGAATGATGTTGACTTTTCATCACCATTGCCGAAAGGTATGACGAATGCCAGCAGCACGCCTGCAATGGTTGCATGCACACCTGAGTGCAGCATGAAATACCACATGGCAATACCACCTACCAGGTAGGGTACCAGGTTACGCACTTTTACGCGGTTAAGTATGCCAAGTAGGGCAAATACGCCCAGCGATAAACCGAGATAAGTAAAGGATATAGAATCGGAATAAAATATCGCGATCACTAGGATGGCGCCGAGGTCGTCGATAACCGCCAGTGCGGTTAAAAATACTTTGAGAACGGGCGGAACGCGCCTGCCAAGCAGCGAAAGCATACCGAGTGCAAAGGCTATATCAGTAGCCATGGGGATGCCGGCGCCAGCCTGTGCAGCTGTGCCGTGGTTGAATAGCAGGTGTACGCCAGCCGGCACCAGCATACCACCACAGGCAGCCATGACAGGCAATAAAGCTTGTTTAAAATTTGAAAGCTCGCCGATATAGATCTCGCGCTCCAGCTCCAGGCCTATCATCAGGAAGAAAATGGCCATCAACCCGTCGTTCACCCAATGATCGAGGTGGTGGCCGGCAACATTACCTTTCCAGAATCCGAGATAGTTTTCCTGTAAAGGAGAATTGGCAAAAGCAATAGACAGCGCTGCAC
>CAMPKG010000144.1 GCA_946887085.1 uncultured Sphingobacteriales bacterium | reverse complement strand
GCGGAAATAGATAAACATGAGGAAAAAAGCGTCGAAATCATGCGCATCTTCATGCAAAAGGAAAATGCCCCTGACGACCTCGCAAAGAATGTTGAGGATTGTATTATGGTGACGCGGATGCCGCACGAGCCCAAGAATCTGCTGCAGGAAATCCTCTGCGATGCCGACACTTACCATTTCGGTACAAAAGACTTTAAAAAGACCAACAAAACCATACGAAAGGAACTTGATCTGAGAAATTACCAGATGCTCACTTTCGATTGGGAAAAAAATACGCTCGACCTCCTGGAGGGCCACCAGTTTTTTACTTCCTACTGCAAAATGCTGCTGGATGAAGGCAAACAGGAAAATATAGAACGTGCCAGAAAAAAATACCTGAAAGCCACAGCAACTAATACAAACAGCGCTTTGTTCCAGGATGAAAAAGACGCCGATACGCAGGTAAAACAGAAGAGCGGGCTGGTGACGCGTGGTATCCAGACAATGCTGAGACTTACATCTGAAAATCATTTGGAGCTCAGCAATATGGCTGACGGCAAGGCAAACATCCTCATCTCGGTAAATTCCATCATCATATCGGTAATACTGTCTGTACTGCTACGTAGGCTGGAAGTGGATACGCATCTTACCATACCCACTATTATATTTCTGTTTTTCTCCGTAAGCACCATTGTGCTGGCGATACTTGCTACCAGGCCGAAAATATCGGAAGGCCGCTTCAGTAAGAATGACATACTCAGTAAACGTACCAACCTGCTCTTCTTTGGCAACTTCTATAAATCATCAATGGATGAATACCAGTGGGCCATGGGCACTATGATGAAGGACAAGGAATACCTGTACGGTTCGCTTATCCAGGACATACACCAGTTGGGTGTGGTGCTCGGCAGAAAGTACAAACTGATACGCGCAGCATACAATGTATTCATGATCGGTATTATTATATCTGTCGTTGCATTTGGCTTTGCTGTAGCATTTCATGAACCTGGGAATACTACAATTATATCTACTCCTTCAACGCCTCCTTTATAACCTATGCAGTACAACAGGGATCTAAGCTGGCTCGGGTTTAACTACAGGGTGTTGCAGGAAGCGGCAAGTAAGGATGTACCCTTATTTGAACGGGTAAAATTTCTTTCCATATTCTCGTCGAACCTCGACGAGTTTTTTCGTGTAAGATACCCGGCCATACTCGCCATTGCGCGCCTGGATCCCAAGACGCGGAAAAAACACTTTGATGAAGTAAACAAAGACCTTATTGAGCTGATACAACACTCTATAGAGCGACAGCTTGAAGAATTCGGAAATATACTAGAAAATGAAATTCTACCAGAGTTGAAAGGTAACAACATGGTGTTGTACTACGACCAGCCAATACGCGAAGAGCACACAGAGGAAATACGAGATATATTTCTCTCGCAGGTATTGTCATTCATACAGCCAGTGTTTCTAATACAGGAAGCGCGGGAACATTTTCTTCCCGAAAACAACCATTTGTATCTCCTGGTTGTTTTAAAGAAAAAGGACAGCGAACAGTTGTTTCACAGTATTGTCAATA
Source organism: uncultured Sphingobacteriales bacterium (assembly GCA_946887085.1). The sequence continues at coordinate 6,733 of CAMPKG010000144.1, read as the reverse complement.
TACCATCTGACAGGTTAAAACGCTTTTTTCAGCTAACACCAGTCGACGGAAGACAATATGTTGTTTTCATTGATGACATCATACGCGAAAACATGCAATTCATCTTCCCGGGATTTGACATCATAGGTTCTTACAGTATTAAATTCAACCGGGATGCTGAGCTGAATCTTGAGGAGGAATATGCTGGCAACCTGTTACGAAAAATAGAACGCCAGTTAAAAAAACGTGACCTCGGACCTCCGTCAAGACTACTTTATCAATACGACATGCCTCAAAACCTGCTCATGTTCCTGGCATCTTCGTATGGCATCCGGCACGAAGAAATATACACAGGCGGCCGTTATCACAATCTCCGCGATCTTGCTTCTCTACCTAATCCTTCAAAAGAGTTGGAATATGAAAAGCAGAAACCATTGATAAGGCCGGTGTTGCGGTCGTATGGGGATGTATTCAAAGTATTGGATGATAAGGACGTATTGCTGCACATGCCTTATGATTCTTACAACACGATACTTTCTTTCTTTAACCAGGCAGCTATTGATCCCGATGTTACGGAAATGTACATCACATTATATCGTGTAGCCGCAGAGTCGCACATCGTAAATGCGCTGATCAGTGCAGTCAAGAACGGAAAGAAGGTGACGGCCTTTATTGAACTTAAAGCGCGCTTTGACGAGGCTAATAATATTTATTGGAGCAAACAGATGAAGGATGCAGGCGTCAGGATCATCTATAGCATTCCTCAAATAAAAGTGCATTCAAAAATAGCACTGGTCATCCGGAAAACAGATGCGACAAACAGAATGTATGCTGTGCTGAGTACCGGTAACTTCAACGAAACAACAGCTAAGTTTTATACAGACCATGCGCTGCTCACAACAGACAACAACATAACGTCGGAACTGCAGCTGCTTTTCCGTTTCCTCGAACGCAGGCAACTACCATCAGAAACAAGCAGGATAAAGTTCAACATACTCTATGTTTCACAATTCAACATGATCGATCGTTTTGAAAAATTGGTAGACAAAGAGATAAAGAAAGCTAAACGCGGTAAGGACGCATTAATACGTATTAAACTCAATAACCTTGAAGAGCCCCACATGATCGATCTCCTGTACAAAGCCTCTAAAGCAGGTGTAAGAGTGGATATGATCGTGCGCAGTATCTGCTGCCTCATCCCCGGAGTCATCAACCAGAGCGAGCACATCACTGTGAAGCGGATAGTGGACAGGTACCTGGAACATACTCGTCTCTTCATCTTCGGCAAGGATGACGATGCAGTTGTTATCATGGGTTCGGCTGATTGGATGATACGCAACCTGCGTCACCGTATAGAGGTGTGTACTCCGATACTTGACCCCGACTGCCGCCGCGAACTGCTGGACTATTTCGAGATACAATGGCAAGACAATGATAAAGCAGTAAGGCTGAGCTCTGACATGGAAAACCAAAAACTGGTTGAAGACAACGTAGACGTGGTCAATGCGCAAAAAACCATTTACAGATACCTGCAAAAAAGAGCATGAATGCAAATAGCACCATAGGAAACCGTCTATCGGCGATAAAAAAATATCGCTACAAATGGGTATTCTTTATTGCCGTTGTCTGGACAACTATTGACGTACTACTCTGGATACGCTATATGCAGGCGCCAATGGGCAGCAAGTACGACTCATCATTCCAGATATTGAATTCCACTGCCGTTGTCATGCGTATATTTATAGAGTTCTATATGAGTATAGCGATGGGTTACCTGCTTGTATTCAGACTGAAACAAATGTTTCGCGACTACCCGCTCATCTTCAACCTTGTACTGAAAACGGGGATACTGTTGCTAGCGTCCATCCTCATGAACTTCTTATTACATTTTTCCTATTGCCTGGTGGTACTTAATGTATCCATACACCAGGCCTTGTTGAACTTCCTCGCTGACTCCTCGCATACACCTTGGTTCTGGAACAACAATATCAGTTGGATGATCATTTTCGTGGTCACGCAGATATTTATCGAGATCAATGAAAAATATTCCCCCGGCATTTTTCTCGATATCCTGCTCGGCAAATACATCCGCCCGCGCATTGAGAAGCGCATCGTGATGTTCATGGACCTGAAGGACTCCACCCCAATAGCAGAAAAGCTGGGACACCCGTTATACTTCCGCTTCATACGCGATATAATCTATTATATATCTATTGCCGTACTTGAGTATAGCGGCAGGATCTATCAATATGTTGGTGATGAGATAGTTGTATCATGGATATACTCAGAAGCGAATATGCAGAAATGCCTGAACGCACTTATTGAGGCCCGGAAAGTACTGCAGAAAAACTCAGAAGAATTCAAGCGCCGTTATGGTATCATGCCGGAATTCCGGGTTGGCATTCATTTGGGCGAGGTAACAGTAGGTGAGATCGGCGTTTTAAAACGCGATCTCGCTATGAGCGGCGACACAATGAACACCGCCGCCCGCATACGCACAGCCTGTTCTGAGCTAAACCAGAAATTTATCGTGTCCAAAGATTTCCGCGATGCTATCGGGCTGAAAGACTGGCAATGCGAGAGCCTGGGCAATATAGAGCTTAAGGGCAGAAGCACTGATATGGAGCTATTCGCGCTAAAAATCTAGGCTAAAAACAGTATCTTTAGCTTGCCGCCTAGTTATTCCTGACTCAATACTTATAATGGACATGTTAAGCCCGGACAGATAATGAGTAAGGTTTTGTTATTTAATCCTCGTAGCGCCAATAATAAGCCGCGAATTCCGAATTCTATTTTGTCGATAGCCGCGTCTATCGACGGTGTATACGATTATGCTATCGTGGACGGCAATATGGAAGTTGACCCTTCCGAAAAGATCAAAAAATATCTTGACGCGGGCGACTTCAAATATTTCGGCTGCACTTCAATGCCCGGCCCGCAATTGAAGCAGGCCATACCCATCACTAAATACATCCGCAAAAATCATCCGGAGATAAAAATAATCTGGGGAGGATACTTCCCTTCCAACCAGTCGCGCTCGGTATTGAATTCAGGTTACGTTGATTTCATTATCAACGGTCCTGGCGATAAGTGCTTCCCGAGTTTACTGAAAGCACTGGACAATAACGAACCATATGAACTGATAAGTAACCTGATCTACAGATCGGGAGACCAGATCATCAAAACAAAAAAAGATGAGCTGTACGATCAGGATGAGTTACCGGCTCTGCCATATGAAAGGCTGAATTCATTTTATCCCGTAGAACGTTACCTCGGCAAGACATACCTGGGAACTAAGACTATAGCGTACCATTCCAGTATGGGTTGTCCGTTCAAATGTTCTTTCTGCGCGGTCGTGCCTATATATAATGCACGTTGGCGCGGCAAATCAGCCCAAACGATTTATAATGACATTAAGTATCTGAAAGACAATTTTGGTGGCAATGCCATCGAGTTTCACGACAACAACTTCTTCGTATCTGAAAAACGGGTGGTCGAATTCTCGAAACTGATAGAACCCGATAACATGATATGGTGGGGCGAAGGCCGCATCGATACCATAGACAAATACTCCGACCAATCGCTGGAGATCATGAGGCGGGCAGGATGCAAAATGATATTCTTCGGCGCCGAAACCGGCAATGACGAGATACTGAAAAAAATGGACAAAGGCGGAACGCAGTCGGCCGCACAGATCAAAGCATTTGCCGCACGCATGGCCAGGTTCGACATTATACCGGAATACTCTTTTGTATTGGGCACTCCCGGAGATACCCCCGAACAAACAATGAAACAAATTGATGCCGACATTGCATTCATCAAAAAAGTAAAAGAAATAAATCCTCGTACCGAGATCGTTATTTACGTTTACAGCCCTGTACCTACCGAGGGATCGGACATGTATAATAAAGTGCTGGAGTCGGGTTTTAAATTCCCTGAAAGGCTGGAAGACTGGATAAGCCCGGCATGGGAGAACTTCGATCTCAGAAAAAATCCGCTAACCCCATGGCTTACCCCTGAGATGGTAAACAAGATCAAAGACTTTGAAGCAGTACTGAACAGTTATTATCCAACCGTGTCGGATATACGCCTGAACTCAGCCAAGCGAAAAATACTTCGCAGCCTTTCAACCCTGCGATATAAAACCAATTTTTACTGGAAGCCTTATGAATTGAAGGCCTTGCAGATATTGTGGAAATACCGCCAACCCGAGATAGAAGGCTTTTAACGGATACGATGCGTCAATCTTTATACCATACATATCAACGTTATAAAACGCTTAAGACGCACAGGATAGCGGCACTACCTATTGTTATTCTGATGCCGCATAGCGCATGCAATTGCCGTTGCGTGATGTGCGATATATGGAAAGACAACAAAAACCTGAAGCAGCTAACTGAGGCGGATGTTCAGGACTTGCTGGTGTCGTTGAAAAAATTCGGGACCAAGCAGGTGGTAATGTCGGGTGGCGAGGCATTGCTGAATGCAAATTTCTTTTCGCTCTGCAAGATGCTGAAATACCGGGGTATCAGTGTCTGCCTCTTGTCTACCGGGCTTCTGCTGAAGAAATATGCTGAGGATATTACAGAGTGGGTAGACGAAGTGATCGTATCGCTGGATGGCGATGAACCACTGCATGACGCCATCAGGAATCTGCCCGGTGCATTCGGCAAAATGCGGGATGGCATAAAAGCTATCCGGAGCATTAAACCGGCGTACAAGATCACGGGACGTTCCGTAATACATAGGCTGAATTTCCGTGCATGGCCCTTGATCATACAGAGTGCTAAAGCATTACAGCTTCACCAGATAAGTTTCCTGCCTGCTGATGTGAGCAGCCAGGCATTCAACCGCGAAACTCCCTGGGATGTGCCACGGCAGACTGAAATAATGGTGTCGAAACAGGAACTGCATGAACTCAACAATATCATTGATGGCATCCTCCGCGACTTTAGTCCGGATTTCGACAGCAGCTTCGTAGCTGAATCGCCCGCCAAACTCCGGAACATTCACAGCTACTACGCGGCGTTGCACGGGTTGAATGAATTTCCTTTCAAAAAATGTAATGCTCCCTGGGTGTCAACCGTAGTTGAAGCCGACGGCTCTGTAAAGCCATGCTTCTTTCACAGATCGATGGGCAATATACGCGAGCATTCGCTGCACGAAATCCTCAACGGACCGGAAGCGCTCAAGTTCCGCCGTTCCCTGGATATGGATAAAGACGCTATATGCAGGCAATGTGTGTGTTACCTGAATCTGCCTCCTACCATGAACCCGGCAAACGTATAAACGGAGAATGTGAAGAAGCCGATAAAATACCTGGTAAACATTGCTGTGCGTCCGTTAGTGAAACGATATTTGTCCAAGACAAGAATATATCGTCACGGTGATATAAGCCTGGCTATTCCGACCCAGGTTTTTCATCCGGTTTTTTTCTTCAGCACAAGGTTTTTGCTCCAGTACATTAAAACGCTCGACGTGAAAAACAAAACCTTCCTCGAGCTTGGCGCAGGAAGCGGGTTAATTGCATTTAGCGCCGCGAGGCGTGGAGCTGTAGTAACAGCAACAGATATTAACCCTGTGTCAGTTGAGTACCTACGGAAGAACGGTCAAACCAACGATATACCAGTCCGTGTATTGCTGTCTGATCTGTTTAACGACATACCGAAGGAAGAATTTGATATCATCGCCATCAATCCTCCTTACTATAAAAAAACACCAGCAACTCATGCAGAGTATGCATGGTACTGCGGCGAGAATGGCGAATACTTCAGCCGGCTATTTGCCGGACTCGACAACTACACGCACGCGGACTCAACTATCCTGATGGTGCTGTGCGATGAATGCGACATAGCCATGATCCGGAATATTGCCGCGAACCATGGCTATGATATGCAAATAGTAAAAACCATCAGTAGGTTCTCCGAGATCAATTATATTTTTTCGATCCGGAGAATCTAACTTATTGCAGCAATTTTTCCATTTCAGTAAGCTTATTTTTCATTTCGCCGGATGTTACGGTGTCGCCTGAATTTTGGGCAACACTTCCGAGTGCATTAATGATAGAAAGATCGCCGTTAATTTCCGGACGAAGAGCTTCTTTTTGCTCGTCATTAAGATCGGCTGCATGCCGGATGTTGTCTTCGGCATTCTTCGCTACTTTCAAAGCTATCTCGCGTCCTTTATCCTTAGCACCGCATTGATAATACGCGATGGCCAGGTAATAGCCTGTTGCATCGTAGAAATAAGATGTTTCTGTAACGCTTTTTACCATCTTGTCAAGCAAAGCAATGCCCTCTTTATTTTTGCCTTGCATAGCCAGCGTCGCCGCCACCCGGCCGGCAACCAGACGGTAGGGCAGGTAAACCAGTCGGTTCTTTACGTCAAAGAATACATCGTTACGCTCCGCTCCGCCCCATACATACGTATTCATGAAGAGGTTATAGCTTTTTTCAGCGTCGACTGTACCTGCACCTTCACCGGCTATCTTCATAGGTTGCTTGTACCTGTATGGCGTCAAACGGAAAAGGATGCCTTCCATCCTTAGGTAGTCGTCCATTCCCTCATAACCCTCGCGCGATAAAACATCACCGACATATATCGGGCGCTTCCAGCCCTCGCTGGCCACACCTGCAATGATGTTCAACATGGCTACAGAGGATTTGTACATCACATCTTTAGGCAATGTAAATTTCATTTCGTTTTCGATCAGCGTCGTATCTTCAGCTTTCAGCATACCCGCTTTCACCAATTC
>CAMPKG010000143.1 GCA_946887085.1 uncultured Sphingobacteriales bacterium | reverse complement strand
GGCTTAATATTTATAGATTATATTTTAATCGGTCAATTGCAACTAACTTTGCGCTACTTTTCAAAAAAATGAGTGAGAAACGGACGGCGAGGTTAAAGGTTTGGACACCGCTATTGTTCTCTATAATACTTATCGCGGGCATGGTGCTGGGTTTTAATCTGCGCGATACGCTACGCAATAAGAGAGATATTCAAACGATCATCCAAAGAAATGATCGTTTAGAACAGATCATTGATCTTATCGGCGCGAAATATGTCGATAGCGTCAATACAAATCTGTTATACGAAGATGCCGTCAACGGCATATTAAGTCATCTGGACCCGCATACGGTTTACATTACTGCTGATGAATACGATGAGGTAAATGAGGATCTGGAAGGCGGCTTCTTCGGGATCGGCGTTGAGTTTTCTATCATTCGCGATACCATACAGGTCACTTCAGTCATTGAACAAGGACCAGCTGAACGTGCGGGTGTCCGCCTGGGAGATCAGTTGATAAAAGTAGCTGATAGTGTCGTGGCAGGCAAAGGTATTACTTCGGATCGCATTGTGGGAATGCTAAAAGGCAAGCAATATAGTAGCGTCTTTGTAACCTTGAGGGATGCCAAAACAGGTTCATTAAAACAGGTTCCTATCAAGCGCGACATGATACCGCTTTACAGCGTGGAGGCGTCTATAATGCTCGATAGTATAACAGGCTTCATTAAGATCGACCGCTTTAGTGCAACCACCTACGAAGAATTCATGAAGGCGCTCAAAACGCTTCAGAACTCCGGGATGAAACAGCTCATTCTTGATGTTAGACAGAACCCTGGAGGCTATTTAGATGCAGCAACAAATATCGCTGACGAATTTCTGGATGACGAAAAGCTGATAGTGTATACCAAAGGCAAGAGTATGGCGCGTATGGACTATAAGGCTGACAGGGATGGATTATTCGAGAAGGGCAAATTGGCCGTACTGGTAGATGAAAGCTCGGCGTCTGCCAGTGAAATTCTTGCCGGTGCTGTACAGGATTGGGACAGGGGTATTATTGTAGGAAGAAGGACTTATGGCAAGGGACTTGTACAGGAGCAGTTTGATATGGACGACGGCTCGGGATTGCGACTGACCATTGCGAAATACTATACACCATCGGGCCGTAGTATCCAGCGTTCTTTTGCGAAGGGTAAGGATGCGTATGCAGAAGAGTTTACGAAGCGTTTTGAGTCAGGTGAACTTACCGGATTGGATAGCGTTTTCAGAGAAGACACCATGAAGTATTACACAGCTAATAAACGGGTGGTGTATGGTGGCGGCGGCATCAAGCCGGATGTCTACGTACCGTATGACACCAATCGGTTGTCGTCCGGTGTGCTGAATATTGTATTCAGCGATGAACTGCGTGATTTTGTCTGGGACTATTTTATCCGCAACAGATCAACACTGGAGCAATACAAGAATGTAGCGGTATATAACAGGCAATTCAGGTCTTCCGACATAATAGACCGTTACATTTCGTCTTTGCATCCACGCCAGCAAGGGGTAGTGCGTGGCGTGCTTTCGGTTCCCGCAAACAGGCAGTATTTCGAGGTGCAGCTCAAGGCGCAGTTAGCGCGAATTCTCTTCCGGAGCAATGGTTATTATGCTATCCAGTCGCAGGGGGACAATGTTGTGCGCAGGGCCATACAGGTACTATACGGTCAAAAATACTCAGTCCTGATAAAGCGGTAAGGCGTCCAGCCATTTAATGTCCGTTATATCACAGGCGTCTGCACAATATGTTTGTGGGCCGTTAGACAATACCCAGTAGTTGCATTGCATTGCTTGCTGGTATTGCAACAATTGACGCAGGGTATTCTCCGATATTGGCACATCCGGCGATTTACATTCTATCAGCATCCAGGGTTCATGTGCGCGGTCGTATACAACTATATCGAAGCGCTTAGACATTGTTCCCACCATGATCTTCTTTTCGACAGAGATAACCCCAGGGGGATATGACAGCGTATTGACCACATAAGCAAGGATCGTCTGCCGGACATATTCCTCGGGTGTAAGTACGAGCCATTTTTTTCGGACAGGGTCGAAGATGAAGGTTTTACCGGCATTCTGTCTGGTGCGGAGCTGAACTAAGGCCGGATCGATGTGTACCATTCGTTGTAAAAATATAAACTTCTCCTAACAGCAGCCCGGGGTTGCGGTACGCTTTTTGAGCTAACTTTAAAATAATTCTATGAAAACCAAACAGGAGATAGTCGAGAACTGGCTGCCCCGCTATACCGGGCAAGACCTGGACTCGTTCGGTAAATACATACTTCTCTGCAATTTCAGCAATTATATCAAGCTTTTTGCAGACATGCACGGGATGCCGATCATTGGACTGGACAAACCTATGCAATGCGCAACAGCCGAAGGAATCACTATTCTCAACTTCGGGATGGGTAGTGCCAGTGCGGCCACGGTCATGGATCTGCTTTCAGCCATTGATCCCAAAGCTGTACTGTTCCTGGGTAAGTGTGGTGGCCTCAAGAAGAAGAATAAAGTGGGTGACCTGATACTGCCAATTGCTGCTATACGCGGAGACGGTACCAGCGGCGACTACTTTCCACCTGAAGTGCCGGGACTGCCGGCATTTGCTTTGCAGAAGGCGATATCTACCACTATACGCGACTACGGACGTGATTACTGGACAGGTACGGTGTATACCACCAACCGCAGGGTCTGGGAACACGACGATGCTTTCAAAGACTACCTGCGCCGCATAAGAGCGATGGCTATCGATATGGAGACGGCTACTATATTCTCCGTAGGCTTCTTCAACAAAATTCCAACAGGTGCATTGCTGCTGGTTTCAGACCAGCCAATGATACCCGAGGGTGTGAAGACCGCAGAAGGCGATACCGCAGTCACCAAAGAGTATGTGGACATGCACCTGCGTATCGGCATCGACTCGCTTAAGCAACTGATCAATGATGGGCTCACTGTCAAACACCTGAGGTTTTGATGGAACGTACCCCTATCATATCAGTTAGCGGTCTCACCATTGCATTCAATGAGCCAAAGTTCGTTGCTGTAAAAGACCTTTCATTTTCCATAGGAACTGGCGAAACACTCGCCGTGGTTGGAGAGAGCGGCTCGGGCAAATCTCTGACAGCAATAGCACTCATCGGATTGCTACCTAAAACTGCGACAGTTGCGGGGAACATAATGCTCCATTCAGACACTTCAACCTCATTGATAGGAGCAAACATCCCAGCCTGGCAAAGGCTGCGCGGCAATGCTATCAGTATGGTCTTCCAGGAACCAATGAGTTCACTCAATCCGGTAATGAAGATCGGTAAGCAACTGCTCGAAGTCATCACCACACACCAACCCATCTCCCCGGTTCAGGCCAAACAACTGGCTATCGAATGGCTTGACAAAGTTCAATTGCCTGATCCAGATAACATCTACAATCGTTACCCCCATCAGCTATCAGGCGGGCAGAAACAGCGTGTGATGATCGCCATGGCTATGTGCAACAACCCAGCCCTGCTGATAGCTGATGAACCCACCACGGCCCTGGATGTAACTGTGCAGAAAGAGATCATAGAGCTGATGCACCAATTACAGCAGGAGCGAAATACAGCAATGGTCTTCATCACTCACGACCTTGCACTTGCCGCTGACATTGCCAATAAGGTGCTGGTGATGTACAAGGGTGAAGTGATGGAATACGGTGCTACGTCAGAAGTGCTGAACAACCCCGTGCATCCTTACACCAAAGCTTTGCTGGCATGCAGGCCATCACCCGGGCACAAAGGCAAACAGTTGCCCACGGTAGCTGACTTTCTTGATGCCGATAAAGGGCGTGCAACCACAACATTGACCGAGCAACCACAACCAGTTATTACTATCTCAGATACACCGTTACTTAGCGTCAACAATCTACGCGTCTGGTTTACCGAACATAAAGACTGGCTTGGTAAAGCAACCCGCTGGTTCAAAGCGGTGGATGGTGTTTCGTTCGATCTGTATAAAGGTCAGGTGCTGGGCCTGGTTGGCGAAAGCGGTTGCGGTAAAAGTACCATCAGCCGTAGCCTGATGGGCCTGCTGCCTATCACAGAGGGACAAGTCATCTTCGATGGCAAAGACCTTTCCAAAATATCGCAGGCTGAATGGAAGCAGGTACGCAAAGATATCCAGCTCATCTTCCAGGATCCGTTCGCGTCGCTTAATCCTCGCATGACCGTAGGTGACATACTTACTGAACCGCTTGCAGTTCACAGCATAGTGCCGCGTAAGGAACTGAAGAAGGAAGCGCAACGCCTGCTTGATCTTGTCCATTTACCATCCGATGCATATAAGCGTTACCCGCACCAGTTCTCGGGCGGTCAGCGTCAGCGTATTGGTATAGCACGTGCGCTGGCATTACGTCCCAAACTTATCATCTGCGATGAGAGCGTTTCTGCACTTGATGTGAGCATACAGGCTCAGGTGCTCAATCTTCTCAAAGAACTTCAAAGTGAATTCAACTTATCCTATCTCTTTATCTCGCACGATCTCTCAGTCGTCCACTACATCAGCGACCGCGTGATGGTAATGCAGGCCGGCAGGATCGTGGAAAGCGGAGATGCAATACAAGTGCTTAAGTCACCTTCTCATCCATATACACAGCGCCTCATCGCTGCGATGCCTTAGCTGTATCACGGAAATATTTGCTGATATGGTACTGTGGCAAGATACCGCATTCGGTAAGTGTGTACGGTATGTTATAGGGACCGGTTTTCGGCAGATATTCATGTTGCGTCCTTGTATCGAAAGAAGACCGTTGCTGAAGCACGCCTGCATCGGTGATCGCGAATGAAACCGAGACTGTGTCTTCCATACCTTCCTGCATATAAGTCCAGATAGCATGGATGGTATCGCCTTTCTTTTTGCCCGATAACAAACCAAAGCGTCCATCTTTTTCGTGCGGCAGGTACATCAGCTCGCCCGTTACATCGTCGTTCTTTATGACCAGCCTCAGCGATTTGGTGTCCTGCTTAGTGGCTCCGCTAACCTGCAGGTAGCAAAAGCTATCGATGGGCTGTGTGCTTACTTCGGTGGCAACTTCCAGCGCCGGTTCTATATTTAAACTGGACGTATCCGTTTCCTCTGAAGTAGCCGTTGTTTCTTCGCGTGTGCCGCAAGAGAATTGGCTGACAACCAATAGTAAAGCAAGGATCTTTCTCATAACAGCTCTGCCGTAAATACCATACCATCACATGTATTTGCCGGTATGGCTTTCTTTTATCTTTTTTAATCCTTCAGGCACACCTTCATACAATAGATGTCCACCGCCTATGCCACCTTCAGGGCCAAGGTCTATGACCCAGTCTGCACTTTTGATAACATCGGTGTTGTGTTCGATAACGATGATGGAATGTCCTTTTTCTATCAGTGCATCGAACGAAGTAAGCAGTTTTTTGATATCATGGAAATGCAGCCCGGTGGTTGGCTCGTCGAAGATGAACAACACTTTGTCTTTGCCAACGCCTTTTGCAAGGAAGGATGCCAGTTTAACACGTTGAGCTTCACCACCACTAAGTGTATCACTGCTCTGCCCAAGCTTTACATAACCGAGGCCAACATCGCTGAGTGGCTGCATTGCCTTGGCCAGTTTCTTTTCGTCTTTGAAAAAATCAATGGCCTCATCCACACTCATCTCCAACACCTGGTAAACGTTTTTACCACGGTAGGTGATCTCCAGCACTTCTTCTTTGAAGCGCTTGCCTTTACAGCTTTCACAAACAAGGTGTACATCGGCCAGGAACTGCATTTCGACAATTACTTCTCCCTCGCCTTTACAAGTATCACAACGGCCGCCGTCGGTATTGAACGAAAAATGTTTTTCGGCAAAGCCACGCATTTTAGACAGTTGTTGCTTGCAGTATAGTTTTCGTATCTCATCCCAAGCCTTGATATAAGTGACAGGATTGCTGCGCGACGATTTGCCTATCGGGTTCTGGTCAACCATCTCCACCATAGTAATTCGGTCGAGGTCGCCCTCCAGCGCGCGGTGATGGCCAGGCCTGTCTGTTCCCTCGCCAAAATGTTTTTGCAGGGCGGGGTAGAGTGTTTGTTTCACCAATGTGGTTTTACCACTGCCACTTACGCCCGTTATTACACAAAGCAGGTTCAGCGGAAAATCGACACTTACATCTTTCAGGTTGTTCTGGCGGCAGCCTACCAGCCTGATGCTGCCTTTCGGTTTTCGTTTGATGTTGGGAACATCTATCTTCAGCTCGCCGCTCAGGTATTTTCCCGTAAGGCTGGCCTTGTTCTTTATCAGTTCTTGATAATTGCCTGCTGCTACAACTTCGCCACCCAGATGGCTGGCAAGCGGCCCCATGTCAATAATATGATCGGCCTCGCGCATCATCATTTCATCATGCTCTACCACTACTACAGTATTACCCAGATCGCGCAAATTTTTCAGCACGCCTATTAATCGTTCGGTATCCCTCGAATGCAAACCGATGCTCGGTTCATCCAGTATGTATAATGAATCAGTAAGGTTGCTGCCGAGAAATTTAGTTAACTGTATCCTCTGGCTTTCGCCTCCACTCAGGGTATTGGCCAGGCGGTTCAGCGTTAGATATCCGAGGCCCACATCCAGCAATGTCCTCAGTCGCTGGTCTACCTCTATCAATATGCGTTTGGCTATTACCGTATCGTGTTCGTTCAACTTCAGAGTTGTAAACCATTGATATAATGCATCCGTCGGTTTGAACATGAGGTCGGCAAGCGTAGCACCACCCACTTTTACATGCAGCGCCTCTTGTCTCAGGCGCGATCCTTTGCAGGTGGGACATACTGTTCGCCCGCGGTAGCGTGCCTGCATTACGCGATACTGCACCTTGTACAGGTTCTCTTCCACCATTTTGAAGAAATCGCGTATGCCATTCACTTTGCTATTACCTTCCCAGAGAAAATCATATTCCTCTTTCGTGAGGTCGGCCACAGGTTTGTGTATAGGAAAATCGAATTTGGCCGCAGTCCGCACAAATGCAGCTTGCCATTCGCTCATTTTCTCGCCACGCCAGCAAACTACAGCACCTTCGTATACACTCAGTCTGCGGTCTGGTATTACCAGGTCTTCATCAATGCCCAGCACCTGCCCGAAACCTTCGCATTGCGGGCAGGCACCATAGGGATTGTTGAAAGAGAACAGGTTGGGTGAAGGTTCTTCGAACTTCATCCCGTCCGCTTCAAAACGGTTGTTGAAGTTTACCAGTTTTTTGCCATCCAGTTCCAGCAGGCAATCACCTTCGCTTTCATAAAAGGCAGTTTGTATACTATCCGCTAACCTATGCAGGTCGTCCTCATCAAAATCTTTGGTGACGATACGGTCTATCAGCAGGTATATTTCTTTGCCCGATGTTACCAGTTTTGTTGTCGCCGGGTCGGTATCTGCCAGTACATCTTCAATCCTTATCGGTTTATCGACAGTTTTTGCGTGCACACGGCTGAAGCCTTTCTGCATCAGGATGTTCAGTTCTTCTTTTACACTGCGGCCATAACGTGTTATCAGCGGCACGATGATCTGCACCTTTGTGCCCTTCGGCAATTCGCTGATATAATCGACTACGTCTGTCACGCTGTCTTTCTTCACCTCCTTGCCGCTAACGGGCGAGTAAGTGCGTCCCGCACGTGCAAACAGAAGCCGCAGGTAGTCGTATATCTCCGTCATGCTGCCCACGGTGCTGCGAGGTGTACGCGTGGTTACTTTTTGCTCTATAGCTATAGCAGGACAAATGCCGTGTATATAATCCACATCCGGTTTGTCCATACGCATGAGGAACTGGCGGGCGTAGGCGCTGAGGCTTTCAGCATACCTGCGTTGTCCTTCGGCAAACAATGTGTCCATCGTCAGGCTGGATTTGCCTGAACCCGATACACCGGTCACCACCACCAATTTGTTGCGGGGGATGGCCACGCTCACGTTCTTCAGATTGTGCATGCGGGCGCCTTTGATGAATATCGATTCGCTGTTGTCCTGCGGGGAAAACAGCGAATTGTCATCATGCTCTATCTGTGGCTGGGATATTCCTTCTATCGATTTGATGCCTTTCTTCTTTGCCGGGGCTTTTTTCTCTGCCATAATCAGGTGACAAATTTAAGGGTTTAGCGGCTACCGAATTTGTTATAGAATGTTGTCTATAAAAGGATGTTTTTCAGTTATTGGTATTGACAGTCAATTGATTGTGTTTTCATTTGTTGTAATGCTAACAATTGGGTTTTCATGTTATATGTTTTCATTTTTGGTCGGTAAAGCGGCATTGATAAAAAGTTCTTTCTTTAAAATGAA
>CAMPKG010000142.1 GCA_946887085.1 uncultured Sphingobacteriales bacterium | reverse complement strand
ATCCCCACAAGCTCCTCCACTTTCAACATATCCGTATCGTTAGGACCAAAATTAAATGCTGAACTTAATTCAACCGGTTGTTCTGTCATGCGCGCTGCCAGCAACAAATATGCACCTAAGGGCTCCAGCACATGCTGCCATGGACGAACAGAGTTTGGGTTGCGTACGCCAACAGACTCATCAAAATCAAGTGCACGAACGATATCAGGTATGATACGGTCGTCAGAGTAATCGCCGCCGCCTATTACATTACCCGCACGTACTGAAGCAATCGCTTTCCGGTGATCGTTATACTTCAACGGATGAAAAAACGAACGGCGGTAAGAATCGATCACGATCTCGGCGGTAGCCTTGCTTGCTGAGTATGGATCGTATCCGCCCAGTTTATCATCTTCCTTGAATGGTGTGCCGCGCTCGGGGTTTTCATAAACCTTGTCAGTAGTTATCATCAACGACACACAAGGTTTACCCAGGCTGCGTATCGCTTCCAATGCGTGAACAGTTCCCTGTGCGTTTACCATAAAGGTTTCTACAGGCTGGTCGTAACTGCGGCGTACCAGAGATTGTGCTGCCAGGTGAAAAACGAAATCCGGCTCAAACCGAACCAGTTCGCCTTGCAGCATATGCAGGTCGCGCAGATCGCCGATGATAGAATTGTAGCAAAGTTTGTCACCATCTACCTGGTTGTACAGGTCGTTGGTTTTTTCAGGCGCAAGAGAATATCCTTTCACATCTGCTCCAAGCCACTGTAGTATTTGTATAAGCCATGCACCTTTAAACCCGGTATGCCCCGTTACAAATACACGTTTATTATCGAATATTGAACGTAAATATTTTGCGTCTACCATTTTTTCCATAGTGGTTGGTTTTCCCAAAGATGCTCGAGCTCTTCTTTGTCGCGTAGTGTGTCCATACACTTCCAAAATTCATGATGCCTGAACGCGCCTATCTGCCTGTTTTTTGCCAGTGCATCCATAGGATTACGTTCCCACATTACATCATCCATGTCGCCATCCAGGTATTTGGCAATACCAGGTTCTACTACGAAGAAGCCACCGTTGATCCAGGTTCCCGAATCTTCAGGTTTCTCTTCAAAGCTATCGATTGTTCCGTCATCTTCCATTTTGATAACACCGAAACGACTCGTGGCCTGAATAGCTGTCATCGTACATATTTTGCCGCTGGCCTTATGAAAGTCAACCAACGCATTAATATCAACATTGCAAACACCGTCACCGTAAGTGAGCATAAAAGGTTCATTACCAATATAGGGCAACACACGCTTCAACCTGCCGGCGGTCATCGTGTCCAGCCCGGTATCTATCAGTGAAACTTTAAAAGGCTCGGAAAAATTATTGTGTACTTCTATCGAATTATTTGACAGGTCGACAGTGATGTCGGTATTGTGCAGGAAGTAGTTAGCAAAATATTCTTTAATGATCCAGCCTTTATACCCCAGGCATATGATAAATTCGGTGTGCCCATAGGATGCGTATATCTTCATGATATGCCAGAGGATGGGCTTGCCGCCTATCTCTATCATTGGCTTGGGTTTAAGCGAGGTTTCCTCCGAAATCCTGGTACCGCGGCCACCGGCAAATATTACTACCTTCATCAGGGTTGTGTTTAGTGTGTTGTAACAAAAATAGTTTTTATAATGACTATGAAAAACCCATCAACGACACCAATTCCCTCAACACGGCAATAGCCACCATCATTTCTGTTCATAGTTCTTCGGTATTGAAAAAGGCATTTCAACATCTTCGTCAAACGCTGCGCCATTAAAATTCATATCGAGATAAAAGGGTTCACCTTCATTGCTCAGGTTAATAGCACGGCTGGTGGCAAAACGCCTGCCCGTCACCACTTCGTAATTGCCATACTGTATCATCCCTTCTGTTCTCGCATCGCGGGTGCGCATTTGCAAACTCCTTAGGGTACTATCGGTCTTGTTATAGGCAAGCTGTTGAATAACATTCGGATCCTCAACCTGTACACTCAGGCTGCCACCAAAGTCTTTCGCTGCAACCGCTATTCCTGAAGGTGACAATGCATTGCCTATTATCAGGTTTTGCATCGTATTAAAGTCTATTGGCGCAGGCAGTAATTTATTTGCCTGGCTGATATGCATTTTGTGCGCTTCCCGCTGGAGATGATTAACAAGCTGGATGCTATCGGGAGTAATATAGATGCGCGCTACGTTGATAAGAAACGAGGTAACATTGATCCAGATAACTTTATCGCGCTGAATGCGGATGTGTGCGGTAAATTCCTGTTTCTGGCCCATACCCGCATAGTGACATTTGGCCTTGCCGCTGAATGTACTGAAGCTCAGGGTCCTTTTCCAGACGGGATCCATTGCTTCGATGAGCTTCTGCTGTTCTGTGGTCGCAGAAGGCGGCTGAGGAGCCTGTGGCTTTGTTATTACAACGGCTGGTGCGCCGGGAGTATCAACCGTTACTAATCCATAACGTTTCATCTTCGCGGAGTCGATGATCTTTACCTGCCTGCGCACAGGCTGCTTGCCTGCCTTACATGAGAAAAGAAAAATGGACAGGAGAGCGACTATAAATCCCGCAGAGGTTTTATTCATAAAGTTTCCTGTCCTGTATTTTCTTATCGATCTGCTCATTTTCAGCACCCTTTTCCTTCGCTTTTTTCCAATGCTCAACCGCAGCATCCTTATTGCCTCGCTTAAATTCAATATCGCCCAGATGCTCCCACAAGGTTGCATCAGCGTTTTCCTTATCCTGGCTGATCGCCTTTTCTATATACTCTTTTGCTTTGTCGTATTTACCCTGCTGGTACAGTATCCATCCATAAGTATCCAGAAAGGTACCTTCCTCCGGCCTTAACTGCAGGGAGCGTTTGGACATTTTCTCCGCATCGTCCAACCTTACTTTCCTTACTGAAAGATAGTATGCATAGTTGTTAAGTACGGATGCGTTATCAGGCGATAAACGCAATGCAGTTTCGAAGCTCGAGTCTGACAGGGCAAATTGTTTTGTGCTGTTGTAAGCATCTCCTAAATACATGTATATCTCCGCCAGTTGCTGCCTGTCTTCTTCGGGTTGCAGGTCAACCGCACGGTTAAACGCCCTTATGGCCCTTTGGTAGTCTTTTTTATTTACATGCCCGATGCCATTCAACTCATGCAAAATTGCCTGGTTTGGGAATAGCCTGAGCGCTTTCTCGCTGTAAGAAATAAGCGAATCTGCATTCTTACTTTCTGTATAGTTGAAAAGAAAGTTTCTCCAGACCAAAAAACGAGATTTATCGATCGCCAGGGATCTTTTGTATTGCTCCTGGGCTTTTTCGCGTTGGTTATCCAGCGACAACAGATCGCCATAAACAGCCAGCACCTGGGCATCATCTTTCCTGTCGGCGGCTATTTGCCCCGCGATGTCCAAAGCCTCTTTACGCTTCTGTTCATCATCACCTACCTCCTGTATGTAGTTCACAAGTAACGCCAGCTGGGTCTCAACATCAAAACTCTTGTTCAACAGTGCCTTCCGTACATACAGATTATACTTAACTGAGTCGTTTTTTCTGCGATAATTTTCAGCAATACCCAACTGCACTCCTGGGTCGTCAGGAAAAAGCTGCTCTGCTTTCTCCAGTACTTCCTTCGCTTTCTCAGGTTGTTTATTATTATCGTAAATGTCCGCCAGCAGCGAATAATACCTGCCGTTAGAAGGGTCGATTTTTATCAACTCGCGCACTACACCGGCCGCACCTTCAACATTGTTCATCTTCAGGTACAATTGGTATTTCTGCAGCATCATTTCCTCATCATTATTTGTCGTTTCGATGAGTTTGTCGATGACAGACAATGACTTTTTATAGTCGCCCGAACGCTGATGCAGTAAAGAAGACTTCAACAAGTAGTCTTCGTTATACTTCTCTTTGCCCGCCAGTTGGTCGTATATTTCCGCGGCATCGCTATACTGATTCCTGAATGCCAGTATCTCTGCATGCTGCGCTTTGTACCATTTGTTCTCCCCGTCAAGCGCTATCGCCTTCTTAATATATTCCGATGCCTTATCAGGCTTATTGGGAAGGCTTATCCGTGCAAGGTCATAGTAAGCTCCCGCGGCATCAGGCTTTAGTTTTACAACCTGTTCCAGCATTCGCTCTGCTTCTGCCAGGTCTCCCTTAATGCGCGCTTTTATTGCATCGTAATACAATGCATCAGCCTCCAGGTTGATTATTCCTTTAATAGAAGGAGTCTCGGCAGGCTCCTGTGCCTGGCTGAGACTCGTAGAAAGAATATTGAACGCCAGCGCAGCGAATACTACCCCCGGCCACTTAAGTGATCTCATATTTGTGTTGAAAAATCGCCCAGACTCAGGTCGCGCGGCTTTTCACTGTAATTTACGCTTTTCCCTAACATAGAGTTTTGCAGCTGTGCATTTTTAACAATGCTGTCCTGCCCGATGATGCTGTTGCTGATGCGCGAGTCGATGATCTGCGCGCCATTCTCCAACGATACATGCGGCCCGACTACTGAATTTTTAACAACTACATTTTCACCCAGGAAGCAAGGCTCAATAATTACCGAATTCTCGATCTTTACACTGGCTGCCTTCAGGGTTTCTCTACCATTTTTTATCTCCAATATCCGCTGGTTGGTATATACGGTAGCATCCTTATTGCCACAGTCCAGCCACTCATCTACCTGGTCGGTATAGAATTTCATGCCTTTTTTCAGCATGTGGTCCATTGCGTCGGTTATCTGGTATTCGCCTTTCAGTTTGATGTCTTCATCAATGAGGCGCTGCAACTCCTTCCTCAGGTTCTCACCATCTTTGAAGTAATAAACACCGATGATGGCCAGGTTGGAAACAAAGTCCTTAGGTTTTTCTACAAACGCTTCGATCTCATTACCCGCCCCCAGTTTCACTACCCCAAATGCCGAAGGATCGTCCACTTTCTGCGTCCAGATAATAGCGTCTTTACTAGTGTCAATACTGAAAGTTGCCTCGAACAAGGTATCTGCGAAGGCAATAAAAACATTTCCTTTCAACGTGTCTGCGGCGCAGAGAATAGCATGCGCGGTACCTAATGGTTCATGCTGGTAGCATATTTTGCCCTTTGCGCCCAGGCTTTCAGCTACAGAGAGTAAATGTTTCTCCACTTCTCCTCCGAAATTCGGGCCGATGATAAAGGCGATCTCTTCTATTTTTTCATTACTTGTATCCAGAATATCTTCTACAAGACGCTGTACTATCGGCTTGCCTGCTATCGGCAATAACGGTTTAGCTGTTGTCAGCGTATGGGGTCTCATTCTTTTACCCATACCTGCCATCGGAATAATTATGTTCATTGTACGATCAAATTCTAAAAATAAATTAATGGGTACCGGAGCTTCCAAAGCCCCCTTTGCCCCTTTCGGTTGTTTCCAGTTCCGTCATCTCCTGCCATGATACCTGCTCATATTTTGCAATGATCATTTGAGCAATGCGTTCGCCGTCCGTTAGCACCTGCGTTTCGCCCGAAAGGTTAATCATGGGAACCATGATCTCTCCCCGGTAATCGCTGTCGATAGTACCTGGGGTATTTACCAAGGTTAGTCCACGCTTGATGGCTAAACCGCTTCGCGGGCGTATCTGGGCCTCAAATCCCTCCGGCAGCGCGATGAACAGGCCGGTGGGTATCAGCCGGCGCTCCATTGGCTGTAAGGTTATGGGTTCTTGCAGCCATGCCCGCAGGTCCATTCCAGCCGAGCCAGCAGTCTGATATTCCGGTAGCGGATGAGTCGATTGGTTGACAATCTGAACTTTTGTCATCGGGCGCAAAGGTAATTGAATTGAGTAATAGAAATATGAAAGGCTGCCCAGTCGGCAGCCTTTTTATATATGCATTTATCATTTTTTTACTGCACCACAACGCGCTTAGTTAAACTGCGGCTATTTTCTGCGCTGATAGTGAAAAAATACAGGCCTGCACTAAGGTCGCTTATATTATAGCTCAGCTGCTGATCGCCGGCGAAAAGCGTGCCAAAATTGCCGATTGCTACAACCTGCCCCATTACATTGGTTATGGTGAGTTTTACATTTGAAGAGTTATTCAAACGGAAATAGAAGTTTGCAGCATCTTTTGCGGGGTTAGGGAAAATGGTCAATGGATTATTGTCAGAAAGAGCGTCTATACCAACGGCATAACCGAAGTATTTTTTTGCAGCGCTTTCCCAGGTGGCCACGGTCGGCAAAGCGCCTCCGGCTTCGTCGATCATCTCGTACACTTTTTTGTTCGGACCTATCAAATACAGGGTGGGGAAACCCGGAATAGCAAAATCATCCAGGAAGTTATTAAGTGCAACACCATCAGCAGGATCGATTATCGGAAAATCGACGCCTGCGACCCAATCTCCCTCAGTAAAATCTCCGGTTCCGTCCAGGTCAGCAGCATCAGTTGATCCATCGGCCTCTATTTGGAACACTTTCCATGTTTTTGCACCGGGCTCATCGTATTTTTTATACAGGTCGTTCTGAACATGTGTTTGGTGATATGAATAACATGGGCCGCACCAGGTTGCAAAGACATCGATTGCCACGAATTTCCCGCTGTTGAGATATGCATATAGATTATGCGAATTCCCTTTAGTATCTGTGAAGGTAAAATCAGGAGCAGTGGCACCCGGAACCAACTGGGCCATAGCAGCAGTACTCAGGGCCAACATGCCTGCCATCATCGCAGATAAAACTTTGTTCATAAAGTTGTAATTCACCCTCAAATTACGAACTCTGCAGGGTGAATTAAGGAAAACTTATTGACTTACGTCTAACAGACTGACAATCAATTTATTAAACGAAAATACGATCTGAAATTACGCCGGCGTGTGCAAAGCTGCATAACTCAGTGGCTAAACAAAAAGCGCGCTAACTATTGCTGAAATAATAACCTAATTTTGTGTCCCCTGAAAAAACAGGCATAGGCGCAGCTTATAGGAAATGGCATTATTAGGCAATATCATCGCTCGTTCGTTAGAGATCCGCAAACAATTCAAGCTGCCGGTCGCATCTCCGGCAAGTTATCAACGTCATACGCTGCGCCAGTTGCTGGAAAGGGGACAGTATACCAAATTTGGCAAATTTTACGGGTTTGACCATATCCTCAGCCGCGAGGTAGACTTCATGAAGGCTTTCCGCGAGCGTGTTCCCGTTCACACGTACAATGAAATGTACAACCAGTGGTGGCACAGGTGCCACAAGGGAGAGGAAAACGTTTGCTGGCCGGGCAAAGTGAAATATTTTGCGTTGAGTTCGGGCACCTCCGAGAGTGCCAGTAAGCACATCCCCGTCACGGATGATATGATCAAATCGATCAAAAAAGTTGGATTCAAACAACTGTACAGCCTGCTTGATTTTAAGGTGCCAGCCAAAGTTTTCAGCAAAGGAGTGTTGATGCTGGGTGGTACCACCTCACTTTACGAGAAAGGCGGCTACTTTGAGGGGGACATGAGCGGCATCAGCGCCAAGAACATGCCAAAGTGGATATCAAACTTTTTCTACAAACCAGGTCAGAGGATATCCAAGCGCCCCAAATGGGAAGACAGGATAAAACTCATAGTGCGCAAGGCCCCTCAGTGGGATGTAGCTACGGTATGTGGCGTACCTGCATGGGTACAGATAGTATTGGACCAGGTGATACAATATCACGGGGTTAAGAACATACATGAGATATGGCCAAACCTGAGCGTATATATACACGGCGGAGTGTCCTTTGAGCCATATAAAGAAAGCTTCCAGAAATTGCTGGCCAGGCCTATTACCTATATAGAAACCTATATGGCCAGCGAAGGGTCCTTTGGGTTTAAGGCCCGCCCAGGTAATAACGGGATCAAGCTGGTATTAAATGCGGGGATTTTTTATGAGTTCGTCCCGTTCAACAACCAGAATTTTGATGAGGACGGCAACCCCCGCGCCAGTTGCGAAACGCTGCTTATTGACGAAGTAAGAGAGAATGAGGACTATGCAGTGATGCTTAGTACCTGTGCCGGTACCTGGCGTTACATAATCGGCGATGTCATTCGTTTTACAGATGCCGCGGAATATGAAATTGCCATTGTGGGCCGCACAAAGCAGTTCCTGAGCCTGTGCGGCGAACATATGTCCATCGACAATATGAACAAGGCTATCGATACGGTTTCCAGGAAGTTAAACCTCACGATCAGGGAATTTACGGTCGCCGGCTTTAAATACGAGAGCCTGTTTGCCCATAAATGGTACATCGGGTGCGATGACAAGACGGCTGACTCTGAGGAGATCAAAAAAATACTTGATAAAACACTTTGTGAGCTCAATGACGACTACGAAGTGGAGCGCACCTCGGCGCTCAAAGA
>CAMPKG010000141.1 GCA_946887085.1 uncultured Sphingobacteriales bacterium | reverse complement strand
CTCTCATACATATCCAGAGCCTTAATGGTATTGTCTGCTCTCTCGCCGGGAGCTACCTCCTTGTACTTCAGGGCATATGGTTTGGCGCCAGAAATATTTTGCTGGGTCCGTAATAATTGTATGAGCTGAAACAGGTCATCAGCGTTGGAAGCAGGCTGCGCAATGACACGGGTATATATTTCTGCAGCCTTATTGATATTATTGGTGAGCTGGTAACTTATCGCCAGGTTCTTCAGCGAAGCGTAGTCGGTAGGATTTTGTTGAAGATATTTTTCATACAGCGGGATGGCCTGATCGTATTTGTACAGCTTGAAGCGTTCATCTGCGGTATTTTTTTGGGCAAACATCTCCATGCCGCAAAGCAGCACAGCCATTATTGTCAAAAGAATTGCTTTCATAAAAAAATATTAGGGACGGTATTAGAAATGCCTGATATTATCTGTTCGCGGATAATTCTTCGTACCTCCACCACAAAATTCATAGCCAATGAACAGTTCGTGTGTCCCGTTGTTAAAATTGCTGAGCCCGGAAACTGTCATATCGTATGAGTAGCCGAGGTAGATTTTTTTGATCTTTCCTTTAAGCATAAAGTCTATGGCGTCCCCCGTGCGGTACGACAATCCGAAGCCTATGAACTCCTGGTACCACAGATCGGCTGCAAAATCAAATTGCAGAGGCGCCTCATGCTCATACCTGGCCATGATCGCCGGTCGCAAATCAAGGCCATTCTCAAAAACAAACCTGTGACCTCCGTACAAATAATAGTGTGGCTTTGAAATTTTGCTGCGCGCGGAAGACTTCTCAAATGATATTATTCTTGGAACAGAGAAGCCCACGTAAGAAAGTTCAGTATAATATAGCACTCCAAGGCCTACAAAAGGAATAGTTGCTTTCTGACTGCCTGTATACAGGGGGTCGGCAGTATTTACACCAATAAGGCTGTTGAAGTCGCTGGTCATAAAAGAAGCCCCGGCTTTGAAGCCCATAGAGAATTTACCTTTATCGTTCACGGGTAAATGATAGGCGATGTTAATATCGGGTGTGAATACTTTATCAATACCGATCCTGTCAAAATTGCTGGTAATACCAACACCCAGTCTGTCGGAGGCTATGCGAGTATCGCCGATAGCGCTGAAAGTGGTAGGTGCGCCAGCAAAGCCTGTCCATTGGTTGCGGTATCGAAGTCCCACGCTGGCACAGGGGCCACTACCTGCGTAAGCTGGGTTTAGCAGCAAATTGCTGTTGAACTGGTTCTGGGTGTAATGAGGCTCCTGCTGCGCGTAGCTAAGTTGCCATCCAAGCAAGAACACTATTGAAAGAAGAAGTATATTTTTCATAAAGGTTTAGACTTGATGGTTATTAATAGCGTATATCGATATAGGAGCCTTTTTTGCTTCCGTTTGGCAGTTCCACTACTATGAAATAAGTGCCTTGCGGTAATGTGTCCCCCTTCATATTGGTGCCTTTCCATGTGTTATTGTAATTGTCTTCTTTGTATACTACGTTGCCCCACCTGTTGAATACTACAATTTTCAGGTTTGTACACAGACCGGAATTCTGTATGACCAAAGATTCATTAAAAGCATCGTTGTTTGGGGTGACACCACTTGGAATGACCAGGTTGGCAAATTCACAGCAGGTTGTACAGCATGTAGAGTCGCAATTGATATATGGCAAACAAATGACCCCTAATGAATCGGTACAACACTGTGTTGCAGCGAGACTGTCCGGTATGTAGATATTGTTATGCCCTGTCAGATACATGCAGAAAGTTTTATTTCCCGCGGTTGAGCTATCCACCTGTATGAGATATGGTCCGCCTGTGTTTCCCGGCTGTATGGGTGTGTCCGGTATGATTACATTTTTATCGAGGGTGAAAGTAGTGTCGGATAAACGAAGGTCAACCTGGTACAACGGGAAGGTACTGTTGTTCTTTATATGGAAAGAGAAGAACGTCTTTTTATCCTCGTTGCAGTACAATGAATCGTTGATGATATTAGCGCACGTGGGTTTTACCAGTTCACAATTGCTGAACTCCAGTTCCTTCGTGCATATGAGCTGGCCGGTTTTGCTGAGGAAATCTACACTAACCCTGTATGGCGGAGTTGACGTGCCGGTGATGCAGAAATTCGCAAATTCTGAATAGGTGCCATTGCCCAACCCTGTGCCGGGTGCGCAGATAGTTATTTTGCTGCTTGATACAGGTGCCTGGATATTCCAGCCGGAGAACAATGCGAATTGCGTACCGGCAATCCCGTTAAACCGCAGGCAGGAAATCGTGGTGCCCAATAAATTATTGTTCAGCGTTAACTTATAGCAGCATGCGGCGCCAGGTTCTTTTTGTGCGGTTATAGTAAGCGCATCACAGCTGTCACATTTAGGAATAGCGACACAGTATTGAATACTGTCCATGCAGCAAAACTTAGGATACTGCCCTGAAGTGCCCGGAAATACATTCAGATCGCAGGCGGAAAAGAAGAAACAACCATTTGCAGCACCATTTTGCACTATCAGTGGAACGGTGTATACTGGTGACGTTGCCCCTGGAAGGAGGTCTGCGATAGGCAAAAATGAGCTCGTGGGTTTTACATTTGGGTTCAGGTTATATATCCGTACACTACGCATAGTGAAGGTGCTGTTGTTCTTTATCTGGAATTGTAGTTTGATCACACCCGCCTCGCAAATTGCTTGCTGATTGAAAATGCCCACGCAATTGGTGTCCACAGGTACTCCGCATCCATCTAATGGCACTTGTTTTTCACAGACTGTATCGAACTGGGGAGCGTTGCCGATCCAGGTTACTTTGAGCACATCGGGACCAGTGCCGGACACGCATATACGCGCCAATAAAAAGCCGCCTCCAACAGTGCTGTCTTTGGGCATGTACCAGAGGTGGGACGTATCTCCAAAACTTACCGCCTGACCTGTGCGATAAGTGATACCTCCCCATGTGCTGCCTGCCGATACGTTATCAATATTCAAATGGCCGGTCTGTATGTTCAGTGAAGTGAAATATTCTCCATGGTATTTATTGGAGGCGTAAATATTATAGCAGCACCCGGCACCTGTATCCTTGAGAGCCGAAACGGATACGAGGTCGCAAATGTTGGTAGAGCCGGAAGTACAGGAGCTGTCAAAAAATTCAACATCCCCAAACCTTCCTTTCTG
This sequence comes from uncultured Sphingobacteriales bacterium, assembly GCA_946887085.1. The sequence goes on along the minus strand of CAMPKG010000141.1, from coordinate 5,177 downwards.
GTTATACGGTGCATTGCCGGAAATGCCATCAAGGTCTACAACATAAGCCTGCTGTAAAAAAGGAGTTGTGCTAAACGGAACGTATCCATTATGAGGGATACTTTGTATGCCATACCATTTAACGCCATCCATTGCATTTTCTGTCGCCCATGCCAGGCTGTCGCACACTGTTACACCATTCTCATCTTTCATAAAGCCATAGTCCACACCGCCTGCGGAGTTATGGTCCTGACTGTAATCCGAAATGGGAAAGTCCTGAGGCGTGCTCCAAGAGTTGTGGCGGCCATAGTACTGGTATACGTGTGCGTTATGCGGATCGCCTTTTTCAGCAACAAGCATTTCTCCCCTGACAGAAAATGCTATATCTGAAATATAAGTAAGCGCCCCCGATGAAGGAAGAACAATTTCTTGCACATCAGTTCCGGTAACAAAATTGCCATTAGTGGTTAATTGAACGGAGCGAATAATGGACTGGCATGTGGCTCCGTTGGCAACAAGTACGGAATAGTACAATCTCGTAGTGCCATCATATTCATTATTCACACCCACAGCAAAAATTCGTTCACCTATAGGTGCAATACCGCTGATCCCATTATCAGCTGCAAATGGGTCGAAAGCATAGTCTACGACTCCAGTCAAATTGATACAGTATATCTTGCCATCTTCCAGGTTAGAAGCATACAGTTTATTGTAGGTCGTTGAAACGGCCAGATTTCCAATACCATACCCGGTGTTGAAAAGCTTAGTAGTACCCACGCCGGCACCCGCATTGGTAGCATTTGAAGAAACAATACAGGTGACTGTATTAAGGTTAGAAGCATCTGCTTTATATATCAACCCAAAACCTCCGTTGGCAAGGCCACGGAATCCGCTTGGGCTTATGGTAGCAGCTGTTACAACGGAATTGGCTAATATCTGCGGATTAGGATATGCTGATGTAAGGGAATAATACATTGCCGTGGCTGCGAAATAGACGTTACCCGGAGCATCAATTGCTGTGCCGAATATTTGACCCATGGTAACTGCATTCCAATTCGTAATAGGAGGAGCGATTGCAGGAGGCACCCAGTTATTGGTAGCTACAAAAGGCGCCGGGCCTGCCAGCGGATCGCCAATGCGTTTCACCATTGCTACCGGTCGTGTCAATGGCGTATCTGAGTACATGGTAACTACGGCATCCATGCCTTTTTGAAGTACCTGGGATGTTGCCGAGTTCCGGTATGCGCAAACTATAAGTAACGTTATACTCAGTATTCGCATGCAGATTTTGGGTGGCAAATAACATTTCATAAGGAGGCTCTTTAGTACACGGGTTAATACAAAATATAAGCCGTATCCTTACATCGCCATATGTAATGAGCCAGTGGCTGTTCTCATTGAGGCAACGGTAATAAAGAGGTCAATTAAGGTCGGAAGGGAGCAGAAATTCTATTTTAGTACCTCTGTTTTCTTGACCCGGAAAGGCATCTTGTATAGTCAATTCATGTTTGTGCGTCGATATACCGCCTACGAGGTCCAGTCGTTGCCGGGTGAGCTTCATTCCCTTGCTGCTATGTGTTTTTATCCCGGCAGTTGTGTCTAGCTGCGTACGCGGCATGCCAATCCCATTGTCTATGATCCGGATTTTTAGCTGTGCATCTTTTTGCTTGGTGATGTGTATCTCTATATGGCCGTTGTCTTGTTTGGGCATTATCCCATGCCATATCGCATTTTCGATGAAGGGCTGTAACAGCATGGCTGGCAGCATGGTTTCGTCCCGGTCAACATCCGCGTCTACGTGGATTTCATATGTCAACCTATTTTCAAACCTTACGTTCTCTAGGGACATGTATAGCTCGAGGTAGGCGATCTCTTCCTCCAGCGAAATATATTTTTTTGTCGACATATCCAGGTTCATTCTTATCAGCCTTGCGAAATCTGCCAGGTATAAATTTGCTTCGTGCTTCTCATTGCTATTGATGAAATGTTGGATGGAGTTCATCACATTGAAGATGAAGTGTGGGTTCATCATAGCTTGCAATGCTTGCTGTTCCAACATCGCAATTTGTTCCTTAGCCTGTATCTTTTCTAGATCTTTCCGCCTTCGTGATCTCAATATTAACCATGCAAAGAGTATAACGAAGGCAATGAAACATAAAGTGCAGAAAGCAAGAAACCAATAGCTTCTCCAGAACGGAGGGATAATTGTAAAATAAAAAGACTTTACTCCGCTCCATGGCCCATCTGATATCCTGGCTCTAACCTGGAAATGATAACGGCTAGCAGGAATGTTAGCGATATCAATGGATGTATTTTTTGTTTCGGTCCATTTTTGTTCGTCGGTAAGCCGGTATTGATAGTTGACATCGCCGGGCGACTTGTAGCTGATCCCAATAAAATTGAATTGGAAAGAATTTTGATCATGGTCAAATTTGTCGGCACTCTTAATATCGATTCTTTTGCCTTTACAAGTGATTTCCGTAATGTTCAACGGGGGAGTTTCCAGCGGCGCCGGCCAATGTTTTCTATTTAACACAGATAACCCTTCGGACGTTGCGAAGCATATGACCGAATCATCTGCATACACATCATTAATATTATTTGAAAGAAGGCAATCCGTTGTCGTAAATTTCTTCAGGGACTTGACCTGGCCATTGCTGTATATAATTCCAGTAGCGCCTTTGGCGGTAGCGACAAATATGGCGTCCTTGTGTATAAATATACGTTTGCAAATATTGTTGCTGAGTCCATCTTTTTCGGTCAGATGTGCTATTATCCTCCCATTTTTATAAAATAATAGTCCTTTACCATAAGTTGCTAAAACAAGAACAGAGTCCTGCGTTTCATCAATATCATTGATTCTGCCGGTTAGATACCTGTTCCTGACAGCATGATTGATGGTTTGTTTTCCATTTAGACTATAAAGCCCACCCAGAAACCCATACCAAACGACGCCCCTCTTATCCACGTGAACGCTGTAAGTACGTCCCCTGTCCTTCTTAAGTGATTTGAGCGTGTCCGAAATGCCAATACCGGATCCGTATAAATATAGCCCGTCGCAAACAACGATAGTTTTATCATTAGCGGCAATATCTTTAATATTTCTTATAACAGTAATTGTACTGCCATCATCTCGTATGTATGGATAATCACCTTTTACGAAAGCACTCGTTTTGTTTTTTGTGTTGACATGGACAATATTAGCGTCTGTTCCAATCCAAACGTCGTTTCCACGGATAAATAGTTTATTGACTCTATGGATGTTATTTTCTTTTTTGAAATTTAGCAGAGTATTTTTCTCATTCCTTAGAATGCGAACAATTGTTTGATCATGACCGGTATAAATATTACCGAGTGTGTCTTTCGCCACAGCGTACACACTTCGATTCCTCGGCATGTCGTGGTAATAGTTGCTTACGTATTTAAATGCTGCGGGCAGCATATATATACCATTATTAACAGTGCTCAACCAGATATTGTGCTCCCTATCTTCCAGAATGCTGGACACGAACATATTCCCAAGAAATTTGGCAGGCTTGACTGACATATTAAGATAGTCGTAGCAGAATGCTCCTTGGTCCTTTGTACCTACCCAGAGTTTATTGTCGGAACTATACAATATTCCATCCACATCATTTCCTTGCAACTGCTTCCCAAAGGGTAGTACTAATCGCTGAGCAGTGTCCTTTTGCGAAACAATACCTGCATCTGATACAAACAACACACTTCGGTCTGGTAGATAACTATGTTCAGTTTTCACAATCTTATAATACCTTGAAGGATGTTTTGTGAGATTCCCGTTTTTATAAATGAACAGCCCATGATATGGGTATCGTTTGTCGTTAACAGCGGGAGCAAGGATGCTGACGTCCTTCGCTCCATAATCCATGACAATACCTGCACCCCGAATACGGTCTTTTGATGCAATAATTCGGACAGTACTATCGTCAAATATCGTGTATCCAAAAAGGCCGACAAACCATAGCCGTTTTGCTTTGTCTTCAAAAAAATCTAAATAGCTAAGAGTAATCTGTGCTTTTCTTAGGAGGCTATCATTGTTAGAGTTGAAAAATTTGCCATCATGAAAATATGATAGCGTGCCATTAAACGCGAGAAACCATATCCTTCCCTTCGAATCCTCAGCTACACTGACCATTTCGTTGTCCGACAACCCATCTGAGGTACTAAAATTGGTGAACTTTACCCCGTCAAACCTCGAAACTCCCACGTCTGTGCATATCCATATATAACCCTTCGAGTCATTGTGCATCTTATATACAGTACTGCTCGGCAAACCTTCATTAACTGTATAATGTTTTAGTATTGATTCCTGTCCATAGGAATGATCCGTGACTGCCAATTGGAGGCACATTCCCATTGTCCGCACGAGCAGGCTTTTAATCATCAGGTGAGGAATTGCTTTGCTTTGTCCAAAAGGTCGCCTGCCCGTCGCCTGGATACGGAAATTGTCTTTCCGTCTGACATGACCGCGTGTACACCGTTTTCTCTGCTGATGTTTTTTAAATGAAGGAGGTTAATGATGCTGGATTTGTGAATACGCATGAAGCCCATATTGGAGAGAAGGTTCTCGTATTCTTTCAACGTTTTTGATACTACAAATTTTTTCTTGGTATCGAGGTGAAAAGAAGTGTAATTATCTTCTCCTTCGAGGTACAATATTTCTTCAATATCAACTATATGGTATCCCTGGGTATTATAAAGGGTAATTTTCTTTGCGGTGTCGGGGACATTCATCAAATTCACCAGTCTGCCTACTACAGACTGATATGTTTCTTTGAAATTATCTCTCAGGATGGCCCGAATCTCTAATAATTTATTTTCGACTTTTATCAATTCTTTAATATCGACCGGCTTCAGAAGGTAGTCAACGGCAGATATTTTTATTGCATGCAGCGCATACTTTTCATGCGCGGTGACAAAGACGATCATGGGGGTAGCTTCCAGCATCTGCAGCATTTCAAAGCCATTCCTTTTTGGCATAGCAATGTCCAAAAAGACTACATCCGGCTTTACGGCATTGATCAATGAAATTGCAGCTTCACTTCCAAGGGCGGTATCCACAACAGCTATTGAAGGGCAGTATAACCCGAGCAGTTTTTTCAGGTTGTTTATGGCTTTTGTCTCATCATCAACGATAATGGCTGTTAACTTCTTGTCGGGCACAAACAGATTGGTTT
>CAMPKG010000140.1 GCA_946887085.1 uncultured Sphingobacteriales bacterium | reverse complement strand
TATATGTGTTTCCCTGAAAGAAAGTTCTTTTTTGCTTCGGTTAATGGTGCCTGTGATCGCAGTTTTGGTTTGGTTGGGGCCCTGGATATCTGTCAGCGAATATCCTTTTATTGATCCATTTTCATCAGTGAACTGGAGCTTATAACTGTAGCGTGCAGTTTTACCGGCGTCGATGGAGCCAACTAGTGTATACTTGTCCTGTGCGCGTGAAGATGCACCGGTCATCATCAGAGCTGCAACCAGGATAAGACTTAATATAAAATGCATTTGATGTTAAATATTTAGTTTTTATCTTGTTGGCAAATTACGCAAGACAATGAAACTACACCTCAACTCTGTCATTATTGTTATAATAATGCTTTTCACCAGCGTTAGTTCGTACGCTGCCTTCCCGCTGCCCAATGTTGACTCCACGTCTTCGGTCGTTATTGCAGAGCAAAGTGCACCAAAAAAATCCCCCGCCAGGCAACAGATGGGCCGCAAAGAACAGGCTATGGGGGCAGGTTTTGGCATTGCCGCGCTGGCCTGTGGCGTTGCCGGCCTCTTCGTCCTGGCTATACCTCTGGGCATATGCGCCATTATATTCGGCATCATCGGCCTGAACCGCCGTATGAAGGGCCTGGCCATTGCCGGACTTGCGCTTGGTATCCTGGATGTCATCGCAGGGATAATTATCATCGCATCAGTGCTCTAACACATATCTCATGTCATTACGCTATTTCATTACTTTAGTAGTTATTCTTCTCCTTTCAGGCAACAATCTTGCCTATGCTGCTTTCCCTTTAAACTCAGAAACTGCACCTGCGGCTGCCATAGTTTCTGAGAGCACAAAGAAAAGGTCCTTTGATGGCCTGATCGAAAAGACGATAGAAAAATACAATTTACCAGCGCCTAAGCCCTACGGGGATGCAGCGGAAACACCCGTGTTCGGCATATTAGCTTTTGTATTGGGATTAGCCGGCCTTGCTGCTTTTGTGGGTGCCTTCGCGATTGCATCACCGATCCTGTTAGTGGGTACGCTCCTCTGTGGTATCGGCGCCATAATACTTGGTATCATAGGCCGGAAGAGGCCGTTGCGCGGCTTTGCTATTGCCGGCTTTGCGCTGGGCATCGTTGATTTAGTCCTGCTATTGATCCTTGCTATTATTTTACTGATAATCGCTGTTGCCCTGGGCGAAGAGTTCGATTGGGACGATTTCCAACTCTAGCTATTGATCAAGGTAGCGAATTCATCTTCGGTAAGTATGGTGACAGTACCGAGCTTTTTCGCTTTCTCCAGTTTCGAACCTGCATCCTCGCCAACTACGAGATAATTCAGCTTGCTGCTAACACCGCTAAGGATGCTACCGCCTTTTTCCTCCACCATTGCCTCAGCCTCGCTGCGTTTGAATTGACTAAGTGTTCCTGTGAAGAGGAAGGTCTTTCCTGATAATTCACCAGTGACCTCTTTGTGCGATTTGTGATGACTTTCAAGGTTAACACCGGCTTTCTGCAGCAGCTCGATCATCTGGCGGTTCTCCGGGGTTTTGAAGAAATGTGCTACTGATGCTGCCACTTTAGGACCTACATCTTCCAGCGTTACCAGTTTTTCTTCATCCCAGTCAAACAAATCGTGCATGTGGTTGACGGCGCTGGCTAATGTCTTAGCCATTGTCTCGCCAACGTGGCGTATACCTAAGCCATAAATAACGCGATTAAGTGGTTGTTTCTTTGATGCGTCAATCGCTGTCTTCAGGTTGTTGATGGACTTTTCGCCGAAGCCTTCCAGTTGCCTGATCTTGTCAAAATCCAGGTGATAAATACCGGGAATATCTCTCAGCAAACCGAGATCATAAAACTTCAGAATATTGGCGCCGCCAAGGTTACGGATGTCCATGGCGTCCTTGCTGGCGAAGTGTATGATACGCTCCACCACCTGTGCGGGACAGTTGATGTTGATACAACGCCATACCGCTTCCTCCTCCGGTTTTTCTAATGCTCCGTCGCATACAGGGCAGGTTTTCGGAAATATTATTTTCTGTTCAAGGCCGTTGCGCAGTTCTGCCAACGGCTTCACAATATAAGGAATTACATCGCCTGCGCGTTCTACCAACACCGTATCGCCTATATGCAAGTCTTTTTCTCGTACTACATCTTCATTAAACAGAGATATTGAAGTGACCGTAACCCCACCAATAGGCACCGGCTCGATCTTGGCAACAGGAGTGATGGTACCTGTCCGCCCCACCTGGAACTCTACGCGCAATAGTTTACTGGTAGCCTGGCGCGCTTTGAATTTATAGGCCACTGCCCAGCGCGGGTGGTGCGTTGTCATCCCCATCTTATCCTGCAAGTCAAAATGATTGACTTTTATTACAAGTCCATCCACCTCAAAAGGCAGATCATCCCTGCGCTGCTCAAACTCATCGCAGAACGCAATAACATCCTCGATATTATCGAAACGCTTCATTTCTTTGACAGGAGTAGGAAATCCACGCTTGTATAAATACTCTAAAGAATCGTAGTGCGTATGTAAACCGGCAGGCACGTCCTTACCTCGCTGCAATGTATAGTCGCTGATATGGTAAAGCACCACCGATAGTTTACGCTTTACCACTTCTTTGGGATCGAGTATGCGCAAGGTACCCGACGCTGCATTCCTCGGATTAGCCAGCGGAGCCAAACCATCAGCGACCCGCTGGCGGTTGTATTCTGCAAATAGTTCTTTGTGTATCACCACCTCGCCGCGAATCTCGATCTGTGAAATGCCATCCTTGTCAAATGCAGTTGAAAGGGGCATTGTCCTTATCTGCCGGATATTCACCGTCACATCCTCCCCCATCAATCCGTCACCACGTGTGGCGCCGCGAACCAGTTTCCCATCTTCATATATTACAGATACACTCGCGCCGTCGTACTTTGGCTCTACGCAATATTCTACTTTGTCCCCGCCCGCCAGTTCTTTGCACTTCCTGTCCCAGTCACGAAGGTCATCTGCATTGTAGGTATTATCCAGGCTGAGCATAGGCACCAGGTGACTAACCGCCGGGAATTTTTCACTCAGTCCCAGGGCTACACGTTGCGTTGGCGAGTCGGCGGTTACATGTTCAGGATATTTCTCTTCGAGGGCCTTCAGTTTTTTGAACAGCGTGTCATACTCTACATCTGCAAAAACAGGCTCGCTCTGCACATAATATTTCCAGTCTGCATAGTTGATCACTTCGCGCAGTTGTTCTATCTCCTGTTCCACACTGTCATTGGCAGATGTCAATAACGATTTAGCCTGTTCGTAAAGGCGTTTCTCATCCTGGTTGGCGTACATGTTGCAAAGAAACTTTATCCTAAGATATTTTCCCAATCGCCTGCACCCGCGCGTATCAGCTCAGGTTGCGGTGTGGTGCAGTCGACCACCGTGGAAGGGATCGTGCCGCCGAAACCGCCATCGACGACTATGTCTACGAGCTTGCTGAAACGATCGTACATCATTTCAGGGTCAGTGTAATATCCAACATCATCATCTTCAGGTAGTGACACACTCATGATAGGATGGCCCAGCTCCTTGACAATGGCATTGCAGATGTTATTGTCGGGGATACGTATACCTACGGTATCTTTTTTTGTCTTCAACGTTTTGGGAACTTGCTTGCTGGCTTCAAGGATAAACGTATAAGGCCCCGGCAGGTTATTTTTTAATAAACGAAACACCGGCGTGCTGATACTTTTAGCATACTCACTGATATTGCTAAGACTATCACAAACAAAGGCAAGTTTAGCTTTTTTAGGATCGATGCCTTTTATCCGACATATGCGCTCAATAGCGTCCGAACTGTAGATATCACAACCAAACCCATACACTGTATCAGTAGGATAAATGATCACCCCGCCGCTTTTTAGACAGTCCACGACTGTTTTGATATTCCGCGGCTGGGGATCATCGGGATGGATGTGCAATAACATGTACCATAAAGGTAGCCGAAAAAGGCGTCTTAAAAACTTTAGCTAATTTAGGCCGCGAACAGGCATTATGTTTTCTATTATCATTCCCACCTGGAACAACCTGGCTTTTGTAAAGCTGTGTGTCGAAAGCATTCGGAAGAACTCGGCTTTTGATCACCAGGTGATCCTGCACATCAACGATGGATCTGACGGAACATTTGACTGGGCAAAACAGGAGAAAATCGATTTTACACACACCACAGGAAATGCGGGCATTTGTGTTGGAGTAAACATGGCTGCGGCTTTAGCAACTACTGATTACATAGTTTACATGAACGATGACATGTACGTCTGCCCGGGCTGGGACAAGGAACTCGCCAATGAAATACAAAATATCGGTACTGACCTGTTCATGATGTCGTCAACCATGATAGAGCCGGGTGCATCAGGTAACCCATGCGTGATCCACAAGGATTATGGCGATTCAATAGAAACATTCAAAGAGCAGGCGTTGCTTAGTGAATTTGCATCGTTGCCCAGGCAAGACTGGAATGGCTCTGCATGGCCACCAACCATAGTACATAGGAAATACTGGGCCATAACCGGCGGCTACAGCATAGAGTTCAGTCCCGGGCTAAGCAGCGACGATGATTTTGCGATGAAGATGTGGCAGTCAGGTTGCAGGATATTCAAAGGTGTAGCTAAAAGCCGCGTTTATCATTTCCAGTCAAAATCGCTGCACAGGGTAAAAAAGAACAACGGCCGCAAACAATTCCTGATGAAATGGGGCATCAATCAATCCACCTTCAACAGGCATTATATCAAAAGAGGCTCTCCGTATGATGGCCCACTTAAGAATCCAACAGGCCTGCGAAGTGAGCTGTTTCGTGCGTGGCTGAAACGAAAGATCAGCTAAAGGCTCTTAACAGCTGCCAGCGCCTTTTGTAACCGTTGTTCCGGCGATCCCGATATAGCCACCCAGGGAACGCCACTTTCTACAACAATATTTTTGTAGACATTGAAGAAGTACCTGCGCATCCCGGGGTCTGCATGTTCGCGCAGAGGATCGTCCTGCCATTCAATATCTATGTCGGCAAGCAGATACAGATCGTATTTGCGGCTGGCGATCTGCTCCAGTATCCAGGGATGGCTTCTGCCGTATTTATGTTCGCTCCAAACTTTCAGTACGTAAAGATCGGTATCGCAGATGAGATGCTGTTTTGCCTTGCTGCCATACTCATCTTCGAGGCTTACCTGGCCCCGCGCAATTACCAATAGGTCTTCCTCAGTGTACTGCCTGTTGAGGTTCATGCAATACTCACGTGCAACCTCAGGTACCCAAACGGTATCAAGCGACGCAGCAAGCGATTCACTCAGTGTGCTTTTCCCGGTTGACTCCGGCCCGATGACCACTATTTTTCTTAGCTCAGGCTTTTGCATGTTGTAAGAAATATATCTTCCTCCACTTCATGTAACCGAAGATAGCGACAATGAATAGCACCAATGTGAGTATCGCATAGAGTGGTATACCTTTATAGACCTGCAGCGGTATCGCAAAGATGTTGGAGACATTCAGTAATATCCAGTTCTCCAGTTTACGCCGCGCCAGCAGCCACATGCCTGCCCATGCTGTTGCAGACACCCAGGCATCCATCGCCGGCACATCTGACTGCGTATGTGCTGAAAGCACGTAATAAAGAATGCCAAAACCCGCAACCACTATCACTGTAGTGGTCAACCAATCCCTCGAATCAGCTTTGGTTATTGGCAATTCTCTATGCTGCCTGTTACCCATCCAATGCACAAAGCCATAAATGCTCATCACCAGGTAATAGACATTTAACGCAGACTCGGCATACAGTTTTACATTGGCAAGAATGTAAATAGAAAGTGCCGTGCTGATGATACCCGCTGCATAGTTCCAGATATTATTATTGCGCGCCAGCAATACCTGGATAAGGCCAAATACAACCGCTATCCATTCTATTACAGGTGTTTGTGAGATCTGCCCGCCAAGCCCTGTGAACCATTCCATTATGTTCATTGTCCGCAAAAGTACAATGGCAGTTCTATAAAACTGAATGGGGTCAGAAATCGCTAACTTTAGTAATATAAATGAGCCTTATGAAAAGGATACTACTTACTTATCTCTGCCTGCTGGCAATCGGTTGCAAATCGGAAGCACAAATGACCAGCCGCGTGGTAAAAGACAACCTCTTTATTCCCTGGGAAATAGTATATGGGCCAGACAACCATATCTGGTTTACACAGAAGAACGGATACATCTGCCGGCTTGACCCGGTAACATCGAAAACGGACACACTGTATCATGAAACCAATACTCTTGTGAGCGGTGAGGGCGGCATGCTCGGCCTGGCACTTGACCCGAATTTTCCCACCCAGCCTTATGTATATGTTGCATATAACTATTCATCTGGCGGAACCAAAGAACGCGTGGTACGTTACAGCTATTCGGGTGGCGTGCTTCAGAATCCGCAGACATTAATAGAGAATATCGCCGGGGCGGGTATTCATAACGGATGTCGCTTGTTGTTCATAGACGGCAAATTGTACATTACTACCGGGGATGCCAATAACCAATCCTTACCGCAAAATGTCAACTCGGTAAACGGAAAGGTGTTACGCATCAATCCGGATGGCACTGTTCCTTCCGATAACCCAATAGCAGGCAACCCGGTATGGTCATGGGGACATAGAAATGCTCAAGGCATTGTTTATGCAAATAACAAACTATACGCCACTGAGCATGGCCCGACTAACGACGATGAAGTAAACATCATTGAAAAAGGCCGCAACTATGGCTGGCCTAACGTGCACGGCTTCTGCGATGCGTCTGAACAACAATTTTGTACCGACTCAAATGTTGTAGAGCCATTGAAGGTGTGGACACCAACAATAGCTGTATGCGGTCTCGATTATTACGACCATCCGATGTTTCCTGCACTGCAAAAATCGCTTTTGATGACGACACTGAAAGACCAGAAACTATACCAGCTGAAACTCAACAGTACTTTCGATGCGATAGCAAGCACGACCGCAGTAAGCGGTGTCAGCGTGGGCAGGATCAGGGACATTTGCCTATCGCCCGACGGTAAGATCTACATCTCCACCAGCAACTCGAACGCCAGCGGCAGCAACCGCATAGACAAGATCATTGAATTGTATGACCCGAATTTTGTCGGCATTGGCTACACGCCAACATCCGGCGGGGACATTACCGTATATCCTAATCCAACCGTCAATGAACTGATCATAAATATTAAGAACATTCCTTTGAATAAAATATTTGACTATAAGCTATCGGGCCTTGACGGCAGAAAAATCTCGGCAGGTAAATTGCAACAAGGCAACAACAACATCGACCTGAAAGCATTGCCAGCCGCGACTTACAGGCTGCAGGTAGCTGACGGCAAAACAGTACTTCATAGCGAAATGATCTTAAATCAATAAAGCTGTTGGAATGTTCGGTATTAGTCCTATTTTTGCATCCCCCAACGGGGAGTTGGTGCGGTAGCTCAGTTGGTAGAGCAAAGGACTGAAAATCCTTGTGTCGCCGGTTCGATTCCGGCCCACACCACCAACAGACTTGAAAAGCCTTGCAGTTGCAGGGCTTTTTCTATTTCCGGCTGTTCCTTTAACCTTATTTAACCTTAATTAACTGCCTCCACCGTCTTCTCATGATAGTTTGCAGGAAAACTATCTTGTATGAAACGACTTCTATTTTTCGCTTTTGGCTGCCTTACAACTCAAGGGGCATGGCCAGGTCATTGAATTTCACTCTTCAACATGGAGTATAGATATAGATCAATAAACTCACCATTTACGTATTCTCCCTGTCTGATAATGCCTTCACGTGTAAAGCCGAGACGTTCGGGCACCAGGCTGCTTTTGATGTTGTTGACCCCGCATTTTATTTCGAGGCGGTTCAGGCCCAGGTGCGCAAAACTGTGGTTGATCACTTCTTTGCACGATTCGGTGATCAGGCCTTTGCCCTGGTAATCTTCGGCTATCCAATACCCAATGGACCCAATACTGTTTTGCTGGTCGATATAATAAACACCCACGCGGCCTACCATGACATTGTTATGTACAATTACAAACGCAAATTCAGATCTATCGGCATAGCGTTTTTTGGAGCCTGCGATGAAATTTCTGATAAAATCCGCTGACTCCATGTGGCTGAGCCATGGCAGCCAGACAGAAAGATGTTTCCGGTTGGCTTCGGCAAGTTTGTACAATTCCTCAGCATGCTGTTCATTCACTAACTCCAATAGGGTGGTTTCGTTTACCTGTAACGTCATACCTCAAAGTTAAGCGTTAGCTACCTAAAACGCGAAAGCCGCACGGCATTATCCGTACGGCCTTCTCTCATCTTATCATTTTATTTAAACAGCAGAACCATCCGCTGCACCACCACCATCGCT
>CAMPKG010000139.1 GCA_946887085.1 uncultured Sphingobacteriales bacterium | reverse complement strand
TTATATCGTCCCTCTCTATTCTGGCAGTCAGGAAAATAAAGGGAATATTTTGTGTCTCAGGTCTTTTTTGCAACATGTGTATTACCCCAAACCCGTCCAGTTGGGGCATCATTATATCACAAATGATGATGTCGGGCCTGTGTTCTATTGCAAGCTGCATGCCTTTTTTGCCGTCGGCAGCAGTAAGTACTTTATAATTGGACAGCGATAGGATTTCGGCCGTATTTTCACGAATTACCTTGTCATCTTCTATTATTAAAACAGTTTTCATTACACGTGTATTTGTTGGGGGAAAGAGATAGTAAATTCGGTTCCTTTATCTAACTGGGTTTCGTATTCCACCTTACCATTCATCACTTCGGTATATCGCGCAACAATATACAAGCCCAAACCTGTTCCCTGGATATTGCTGACATTGGCCGCTCTGAAGAATAAATTGAATAAATGTTCGCGATCCTCTTCGGGGATGCCCAGTCCGGTATCTTTTACAGACAGCACAAGTTTGTCGTCAAAATTGTGCGAAGTAATTTCTATAATGCTATTGTCGGGAGAGAATTTGATGGCGTTGGAAATAAGATTGATGAGGATGTGCCTTAGCAAGATCGAATCCAGATGCACATTTTCCGGACCTTCGTGTTGGAAGCTGAACTGCTGGCCGGTTGCCGCTATGGCCTGCATTTCCATCATAACCCGTTCCACGAAGTCTTTTATGTTAAAATCAGAATACTTTGTATTGAATTTGCCTTCCGCGATCTTGCCTACCGACAAGAACTGGTTTAGCATATCAATAAGGATATTTACACAGGTAACAATATTTTTGATATGCTTATCGCGCTTGGGCTGATCTTCAGCAGTAATATATTTTGAAAGCAGGGTGGCGGAAGACAGAATGCCGCTGACCGGTGTCCTGAATTCGTGCGAGGCAAGAGATACAAACCGCGACTTCATCAGGTTCAACTTTTTTTCTTTTTCAAGTGTCTCCGACAAATATCGTATTCGTTCCCGCACTCTCTGTTCTATTCGTGCGTTGATGCTAAAAACTGCTTCTTTGGTCAGCGGTTTTACAATATAGTCCAGCACATATTCATTGGTAAGCGCCCGCTCTTTGTCTTTTATGCTGATGGAAGAAGTGAGAATGAATATCCTGAACTGGTCCTTGATCTTTCTGTCAAACTCCTCGAATTGTCTTAGAAATTCCCAGCCGTCTATGTTGGGCATATTCAGGTCGAGCAATATAAGCTGTGGCAACTCACCCTCTCCGTCCTTCGATGTCTCATGAAGATAGTCGAGCATTTCTGCGGCAGTTTCCATGAGAATTATCTCGTCGGTAAAATCATGTGCTTTCACCACCGCTTTTGCGATAAGCCGGTCTACCGGCGTATCGTCAATAACAAATACTCTCTTGTATATACGCTTTTTATTTTGCTCCACGGCTATGAACTATTCGCTGCAAACAGCTTAAAATTAAGGTTTCTATTTTTAGTTCTTAGCGGTATCAGTACTCCAATTCAGGGCCTACAGCGTTTAGGTTGACCTAAATCACATATTTCCGTTGACGTACATCAACACTTATTTATAAAGTATTTAATTTCTTTGCCATCATAAACATTTTTAAAACCACGAATTATGAAAAAAGGGATTAAGAGAACTGCAAGACCGAATACCGTCAATGCCGGATCCATTGCTTACCGGGGGCTGACTTATGTTCTATATGGGCTTAAAACGATTTTTGATGTATACACACACGCAGGAATGCCTGGAGCGTATAATTGCATTACCCAATTTGGCGAGCGCGTGGCAGTTAGCGTTTGCGATGGGCAGTGGGTAGACGCGCTTACCGGACAGCAAACGAGCGCCACCAAGGCAATAGGTGTGGCCATAGAAAATAAGAAACAGGTTGAGCGATACATTTTGGCAACAACGTAGCAACTTTCATGGGAATGATTAATTCGGAGCTGGGCTGATCAAAGCGAGGACGATGTGGCCCCCAATGCGTAAAAGCAATAGCTGTATGGGCCAATATAGGCGCGTCGAAATTTCAGCGAGTCGAAATCGTCTTCAAAGTGATTAGCAAGAAGTAGTACCCTCACTCCACCACCTTCGCCTCTTCCTTGCCCGGCGCCTGCCCTTTGTCCTCTGCTTTATCTTGCTCAATAGCGGGCAGCGCTTCGCGGTAGATGAGCCCTGTCTTTGCAGCATGGTCAGCCGCTTCGGTGGTATTGTCAACGATGACCATCTCCAGCTTGTGGCCGGTGAGTAATTCTTTGGAAATATCCATGGCGATCTTTTCGCGTTCGGCCAGCTGCACATCGCGGATGTAAATGGCGAGCACCCTGGCGGGGAACTGCAAGGCCACCTCGCGGTATATCTTCGCATCTTCCTGTCCGCTGTCACCTACCAGCACAAAGTTTAATTGCGGGTAGGTGTCCAGTATTTGTTTTATCTGCGCGAATTTATGGCCCATGTGCCCGCCGCCGCCTTTCATAATGGCGTTGTTGGTGAGGCCGAAGTCGCGCAATAGCAATGGACCCGCAGGTATCTCGTTCAGGTCGAGGAAATCGCGCAGCAGGTCGTACATATTCCAGGGACTGCTGCTCACGTAAAAGAAGGGATTGTTGCGTTTGCCATTGCGCCCCAGCTGCAGCGATTTATAAAACTCCGACACACCTGCAAAAGGCAGGCGTGTTTTTGCGTTGTTGAGAAACACGGTACGTGCCATCGCCAGCATATCGGTGGCCGAAGTGCGCACTATAGTATCGTCTATATCGCTGATGACGCCGTACTCCGCATCAATCGGCGGTATCATCACCTCGGCCTGCGTGCTGAAGCCCGGGTTGTATGGTTTGGGTATCCCGGTAAGGTGCAGGTCTACTTTATGCCAGAGGTTTTCGCGCACTACGGGCTTTGCCGGAAAGAGGTCGAAATGGAAATAGCCTTCTTTGTCGGTTTCCGCATGGTGCTCTTCATCGCCGAACACTGCTTTCAGTTTTGCGCCTGCCACTTCATCACTCTCGAAACGCTTATACATATTCAGCAGGTTGCTGAGGATAGTGTCCTTATCCTGTGAGCCCATGATCTTTTCATCCTCGAGCACCCTGCCCTTCAGGTACAGCCGGTTCAGTGTGCCGTAAGTGCGGTAAGGAAGAATCTGTATGGGGTCGGTATAGCCCAGGCGGAATTTAAAGTTATCCGTTAGCCTGTCGAAATTGCTTTCAATATCAGTGAGATGTTTGCTGAAGAGTTCTTTCCAGTTCATAGCAGGATGGTTGCGCTGAGCCTGCTCAAATATCACACCAGCCGGGGAGTGCTATCCCATCCACTATTTAAAATTGCTCCGCAGCACGGGCGCATTTTGTATCGTCACTGCCTCGGGGCTGGTACATTCACCCCTCCAGAGATCGACCACAAGTATCCCGTTTTCTTCAGCAAGTAAAATTTTCAGGTGACAATTGTTTTTATGATCGCCGTAGATATCCGCTAAATAGGCGTTACCCTGCTCATCTTCAAAAGTCTCGGCCCCTAGAAAAAATAAATGATAAATATCTGCCTGCCCTTCTACTTCGCCCAGTGTTTCACCTCCTTTATTGATGATGACAACGGAATAATCGAGCGAAGTGAGGTTAACGCGGTTCAGCGTTAGCTGGTAACCGGTATCGTTGCGGGAACCTTTCAGTACATAATCCTTACCCAGCGCCAGGTATTCCGGAAACATCACTGTGTCACCCTCGCTTACCAGGTAATTTTTAACCAGCTTCACTTTTTTGTTGTACCCCCGTAGCCCTGCTTTAAACTCTTCTGAGTGTTTGGGTGTCTTCGCATCTTTAGCATAGGGGCTGCCCTTCTCCTGGCACGATGAAAAGATCATCACCGTTAAGACGAATATGGAAAGCAAACACCGCATCTTTCTAAAGATATACAGCTTTGCTGATATGAACAAATTTTCGTATTTTTGTTATTGTCAGAACCTCAGATTAATCGTGATTAATCCGAGGTTCTGACAAGTTTGCTATGGAAACGATTGAAAATTTATTCCCGGTCCTTGTTACGAGTTTCCTCCTCCTTGAGGGACACCGGTTACATGTCCCCGCTGCCTGTCCCGCTTAATGCGGGAGCGAGTAACGGGGGTGGATTGTTGGAAAACGCAAACCAGCATTTTCACTCAACAAAAACTAACAATTCAAATCGCCGAAACCCTTGAAAATACTACCACATGAAAAATAACCACTATGCAAAACCCGATGTTACAACTAACAATTTTGGGTTACAAGCCGAATAAGTTCAGTTGGTAATAATTACTCAAATGCGATTAACATAGATTAACACGAACGCCCTCTAACCCATTGAAAAACAAAACGTAAGTAAAAAACACGCAAGTGAGGATTTTGGTAAAGGTTAACAAGGATGAGCAAATCCGTTGCGGAACTTTGTACGTTAGTAATAAGGTATCAATTAACTAAATTGCCATGCGCCGACTGAGCATTATTCTTGTATCACTGTTAGTTTTCACCAGCTGCACCAACGCACAAAAAGCAGATCCGATGAACGAAGAGCATAAAAACAATCCATACTATTCGCGTACCGACACTACGCATCTTACCGTGAGCAACGAGGAGTGGAAGAAGATACTGCCCAAAGAGGTCTACGCCGTGGGCCGTGAGGGAGAAACAGAATGGGCTTTTACCGGGAAATATTGGAAGACCGATGTGCTGGGGATGTATTATTGCGCGGTTTGTGGCAATCCACTGTTCAAAAGCGATGCGAAATTTGCCAGCAGCTGCGGATGGCCCAGCTTTTACGAAACCATCCGCCCGAATAGCGTCAACTATATCCCTGACAACTCGCATGGTATGGTTCGCACAGAGGTAACCTGCGGGCGCTGCGATTCACATCTCGGTCATATCTTCGACGATGGTCCACCACCTACGCACAAGCGTTTCTGCATGAACTCCGCCGTGCTGGAGTTTGAGCCGGAGGAGAACAAATAGTAGTTTAGCGAACCATGACCAAAAAAGAACGGTTTGCCTTCGTTATCGACTGGTTTGAGAAGAACATGCCCGTCGCCGAAACGGAACTGAACTATGAAGATCCTTATGAACTGCTGGTAGCTGTTATCCTCTCCGCCCAGTGCACAGATAAGCGGGTGAACATGGTAACACCACGGTTGTTCGAGCGCTTCCCGACTGTGGAACAAATGTCGAAAGCGGAGTTCGATGACATAGAACCACTCATCCGCAGTATCAGCTTTGCCAACAACAAGACCCGCCACCTGATGGGCATGAGCAAGATGCTGATGGAAAAGTATAATGGGGAAATTCCATCGACAGTGGAGGAATTAGTGGAGTTGCCCGGTGTGGGCAGGAAGACGGCGAACGTGATCACGTCAGTAATATTCAACCAGCCCAACATGGCGGTGGATACACATGTGTTCCGGGTTTCGGCAAGGATAGGGCTGACGACCAATGCAAAAACGCCGCTGCAAACAGAAATGCAGCTGCTGAAATACATACCAACCGGATTAGTGCACAAAGCACACCATTGGCTGATACTGCACGGCCGCTATATATGCGTAGCCCGCAGACCTAAATGCGAGGAGTGCGGGCTAAAGCCGGTCTGTAAGTTTTACCAGACCGATATGAAATATATTGTGGAAGGGAAAGCCTAGTTCTGCGCTACCTCTTCTTTCCAGGTGGGCACGTAGGTCTTTTGATAGTCTTCGAACTGCACGGTTTTATACTTTTCCTCTTTCAGGTAGGTGAGTATCATTTGCAGTTGGGGAGCAGGTTGGTAACCGGGCACCGGTATCGGGTTCTGGAAATTCTCTTCCATGAACACGAAGGTTGGATAGCTTAGTTGTCCGCGCAGCAGTTCGATGGCGAGATCGTTCACTTTGTTCTCAGGTTTGATGCTATACATCTTGCCACGGAAGCGGATATTGTCATCCTTCTCTGAGTTGAATTTAACTGCGTAGAAGTTGTCGTTCATGTATTTGATCACCTCGGGATGGCTGAAGGTTTTTTTATCCATCACCTTGCACCAGCCGCACCAGTCGGTATATATATCTACCCAGACTTTTTTGGGTTTCTTCTTCATCGCTGTTTGTACCTCGTCCCAGGTCATCCAGTTGATGGAGTTTGCAGCAGGAGATTTCTTTTTATTGCCTTCGCCGGCAAACGCCGGGCTCATAGCTATCACAGCCAATACCAGTAACAATACACGTTTCATACATGAATATTAAGCACCACGAATTTACGATTATTTCCATGTAGCTTTGTTAATATCTTGCTATAATTATAATGTATGAAAATAGCCGTTGCGGTTACCGGTGCAAGCGGGTCGATCTATGCTAAACTTCTGCTCGAGAGCCTGGTGCAATTGAAGAGCCAGGTGGAGGAAGTCGGCGTGGTTTGGAGCGACAATGCCTTTACCGTTTGGGAGCATGAGTTGGGCAACACAGATTATAGCTCGCTGCCATTCAAGGTGTGGCAGAAGAACGATTTCATGGCTCCGTTCGCCAGCGGCAGCTCTTCATATCAGGCGCTTATCATATGTCCGTGCAGCATGGGCATGGTCGGGCGCATAGCCGGCGGCATTAGCAATGATCTGGTGACACGCGCAGCAGATGTAATGCTCAAAGAGCGCCGCAAGCTGATCTGCGTAGTGCGGGAGACGCCCTACAACCTCATCCAGCTCCGTAACATGACGACGATAACTGAAGCCGGCGGTATCATCTGTCCGGCGACACCATCATTTTACAATCGGCCGGCAACGATCGAAGAAGTTGCAAATACGGTCATTCATCGCGTACTGCATCTTGCTGGCCTTTCGTTCAATAGTTATAAATGGCAGGAAGGGGAATAATTATCGATTAAATTGTAGCATGGAATATTCGAAGTCGATAGAAAGGTTGCTGACGATCATGGATGAACTCAGGGAGCGTTGCCCCTGGGACAAAAAGCAGACGATCCAAACACTCAGGTTACAAACATTAGAAGAGGTTTATGAGTTGGCGGACACCATCGCGGAAGAGAACTGGCAGCACCTAAAAGAAGAGCTGGGCGACCTGCTGCTGCACATAGTATTTTACAGTAAGATAGGTACTGAGAAAGGCGAGTTTAGTTTTGGCGACGTCATAGAAACTGTTTGCAATAAACTGGTATCTCGCCATCCCCATATTTACAGCGATGTACAGGTAGACAACGAGGAGCAGGTGAAGCAGAACTGGGAGCTGCTGAAATTGAAGGAAGGAAAGAAGTCGATACTCAGTGGAATACCTCCCTCGATGCCCGCGATGATTAAAGCCTTGCGCCTACAGGAAAAAACAAAGCAGGTTGGTTTCGAGTGGGATCATATAGACCAGGTAAAAGAGAAAGTAGATGAAGAAATAGCTGAGTTGTACGAAGCAGTCGCATCAAATGATACGAGCAAGATAGAGGATGAATTTGGCGATGTGATGTTTGCTTTGGTGAACTATGCACGCTTTGCAAAAGTAGATCCCGAGCAGGCGCTGGAGCTTACCAACAAAAAATTCATTCGCAGGTTCCAGTTCATCGAAACACTGGCTGCAGGGCAAGGCAAGTCGCTGAACGATATGAGCCTGGAAGAAATGGACGCCTTGTGGAACCAGGCCAAACAATCGGAATAATAATTAGTGTTCAAACGGTATCCATACAGGGGTTGGTTATTTCTCAGCATACTGCTGTGGGCAGTAGCGATATTCCGCTTTCATTCCAAGAATCAGGAAGTTACTCCTGCAAAGATGGCTTCAGCCATCGAACGAAATCTTCAAAGCAAGGAAGACCATCTTGCAGATCTGCTGGAAGATGAAGCGGTAATTGACCGGCTATTTTCCGAAAAGCCTACAGAAGATGATATCCAGAGGATAACTGCATTGCCGTTTTATGTTTACGGCTACGACAGCCGGGGGCTGGTATTCTGGAACACCAACGAGATGCTCGCGGATTGCAACGGCAGATATGTTGGTACAAAACTGGAGAAGAATGACCGCGGTAGTTTTATCAAGCGGTGTGTAACGGTACCAGGCGCGGACAGTGCGAGAAAGCTGACTGTATTATTTGCTGTCGTACATAAATATGCGTTTGAGAACAATTACCTGCGCTCTCATTTTGAAGCACAACCCTACATACCGATAGCTACCGAAGTATTGTCAAGAAAGCAGCCCGGTAGCTACGAGGTGAGGAACGCATCGGGCAAGCCAATGTTTTACCTGTCTTTTCCTGAAGCGAAACCTGTCTGGTTGCCGGGGAGGGTGCTGCTGTGGATGCTTGCTGCTGCGTTGTTAAGCACAATAGTTTGGTTGCAGCTGGTAACTATTTACCTGACCAGGAAACGAAATCGCTGGGTTGGATTTGTGATCACCGTTGTGGCGATCATTTTTATCCGCGGCCTTACCTACATGT
>CAMPKG010000138.1 GCA_946887085.1 uncultured Sphingobacteriales bacterium | reverse complement strand
GGCCGCGAATCACGATGTCAGACTGCTTGATGGATAATTTTTCGCCCGCACAGACACGAATCTGTTCTTTGATCAGGTCAACGCCAGTCACCATCTCTGTAATCGGGTGCTCTACCTGGATACGGGTGTTCATCTCCATGAAGTAAAAATTACGGTGCTTGTCTACCAGGAACTCGATAGTGCCCACGCTCTCATAGTTGATAGCCGACGCAGCTTTAATGGCCGCATCACCCATTTTCTGGCGCAGCTCCGGCGTCATGAATGGAGAAGGTGACTCTTCCACCAGCTTCTGGTGACGGCGCTGGATAGAGCAATCGCGCTCGCTCAGGTGGCAGACGGTACCAAACTGGTCACCCGCTATCTGTATCTCGATATGGCGGGGTTCCTCAATGAACTTCTCCATATAGATACCGTCGTTCTTGAAGGCAGCACCTGCTTCCGCTTTTGCAGTATTGTAAGCACGCTCTATTTCGCTTTCTTCCCAAACCACGCGCATACCTTTGCCGCCACCGCCGGCTGTTGCTTTCAGGATGATGGGAAACCCCATTTCCTTGGCCTGTGTAACTGCTTCTTCGAGGCTTTCCAACAACCCGCCTGAACCGGGAATACAAGGGACGCCTGCGGCTATCATCGTCTCTTTCGCCGTCATCTTATCGCCCATCCTGCGAATCATCTCCGGCGTGGGGCCGATGAATTTGATATTGTACTGCGCGCAGATCTCGGAAAATCCCGCATTTTCAGCAAGGAAGCCGTAACCCGGGTGTATCGCATCGGCATTGGTGATCTCAGCCGCCGCCATGATGTGCGGGATGTTCAGGTACGAATCGGCACCCTGCGGCTTACCGATACAAACAGCTTCGTCAGCAAAGCGCACGTGCAGGCTGTCCTTATCGGCAGTAGAGTAGACAGCGACTGTCCTGATGCCCATCTCGCGGCAGGTGCGGATGATACGCAATGCGATCTCCCCGCGGTTGGCAATGAGTATTTTTTTAAACACAACTTCTAATTAAGAATGAAGAATATAAAATGTAAAAAAAGAAAGCAAAATGCAATGCGGTCAATAAAGGGAGCTCATTACATTTTGCATCTTACATTTTAATTAATTAAGCCGGTTCAACCAGGAAAAGTGGCTGATCGTATTCTATCGGTGAAGCGTCTTCTACCAATACTTTGACGATCTTTCCGTTGATCTCGCTTTCTATTTCGTTGAACAGTTTCATTGCTTCTACTATGCAGATCACTTGTCCTTGTTTGATCTCGTCGCCGACGTTTACGAAAACAGGCTTATCAGGGCCGGGGCTGCGGTAAAAGGTACCGATCATAGGCGATTTGATTGTTACCAGGTTATCGGCAGCAGCAGCCGGGGCCTGTGGTGCTGCAGGGGTCGTGGGCGCAGCTGAAGGGGCGGCGATAGCAGCCGGTTGAGGAGCAGCCTGCGGCATAGCCATTGGCATTTGCGGGGCCTGCACAGCAACGAACTGTGTTTCGCTGATGCTCTGTGCCTGCTTGATGGTGATCTTGAAATCACCTTCTTCAATACTAAGCTCGCTGATGTTCGATTTGTTGATCGCTTTGATCAGCTCTTGTATCTGTTTGTATTCCATCTGGAATGTTTTATTTGAATGAAGAGAATGGGTATGGCTGTATCTTATTCTTTAACGCGCTCTACGTATGCACCGGTCTTGGTATCAACGCGTATCAGCTCACCTTCGTCAACAAACAGCGGAACCATTACGGTAGCGCCTGTTTCAACGGTAGCCGGCTTCAGGGTGCGGGTAGCCGTATCGCCCTTCAGGCCCGGCTCAGAGTAAGTAACACGCAGTACCACGTTCGGTGGCAGCTCCACGCTCATCGGTTGTTCGGTTTCTGTGTTCACGAGTACGAAGCACTCCTGGCCGTCTTTGTACAGCTCAGAGCGGTCGATGGTGGACTCCGGAAGTATGATCTGCTCGAATGTGTTTGTGTCCATGAAGTTCAAACCGCTCTCGTCTTTATATAAATATTGGTAAGGGCGACGTTCTACGCGAACCGGGTAGATATTGTCCCCCGAGTTCCAGGTATGCTCGATAGAGCGGGTATTGTCCACGCCTTTCAGCTTAGCCCAAACTTTGGCGGCCGCACGGGCTGTTTTGTTCTGTCCGAATTCTACTACTGAATAGAGGCTGCCATCCAATTTGATGATCATACCTGTCCTGATGTCTGCTGTTGAAGCCATATATAATTATTAAACGGACTGCAAAGCTAATCATTAAAGCCAAAAACCGAAATTCCTCGAAAAATTTAAAATTGGCGCCAAAAAAGCCGAAAATGTGGCAAAATCAGATGGATTTTAGGCAAATCTGCCCAAAATTGTTGCGATTTAGAATTTGAACATTTCGCGGTTTCTACAAAAACACCCCGTTTATCAGCAACTTCTCGACCGGGTTATTCCCGAAATCGTAAGGGATATAAGCCAGCGACGGTATCTCTTTAGTAATGATGAGGTTGGCAGCCTTACCTTCAGCTATGGTGCCGATCTCATCCTGGAGTTCCAGGGCAGCAGCCCCGTTCAGGGTAACGGCGTTTATCGCCTCTTCCGGGGTCATCTTTAGCTGGGTACAGGCCAGGGTCAGCAGGAATGGTATACTGCCCGAGGGACAGGAACCCGGGTTATAATCAGTAGCCAGGCATACCGGAAGGCCTGCGTCGATGATCTTCCTGGCAGGCTGGTACTGTATCCCGAGGAAAAATGCGGCAGCCGGCAGCAGGGTAGGCATGGTGTTGCCTGATTTCAGGGCATCAATCTCTTTGTCGCCTACGCATTCCAGGTGGTCTACGCTTACTGCATTGTGCTTCACACCCACTTCAACGCCGCCCGAATGGTGGAGCTGGTTGGCATGTATCTTCGGTTTCAGGCCGTGTTTCCAGCCGGCTTCCAACAGTCTTTCGGTGTCTGCCACACTGAAAAAGCCTTGTTCGCAGAACACATCCATGTAATCGGCCAGGCCTTCGCCCGCCACCATAGGCAGCATTTCGTGTATGATCAGGTCGAGATAGCCGTCATGGAATTCCCGGTACTCTAGAGGATAAGCGTGCGCCGCCAGGAAAGATGCTTTTATTGGTATCGGCGCGGTCTCTTTCAGCCTGCGGATAACCCGGAGCATTTTTAGCTCGGCCTCGGTGTTGAGGCCATAGCCGCTTTTTATCTCTATAGCTCCTGTGCCTTTGGCCATCACTTCGTGCAGGCGTTTCAGGCTTTGTTCGTATAGTTCGTCTTCGGAAGTTTCATTCAGCCTGCGGGCCGAGTTCAGGATGCCACCACCGCGGCGGGCGATCTCTTCATAGCTCAGTCCGTTGACGCGGTCAACAAATTCTTTTTCCCGAGGGGCGGCGAATACAAGGTGGGTATGAGAATCGCACCAGGCAGGCAATACCAGTTTACCGCTCATATCCATCACATCGTTAGCGGCTACCATTGGGGGCTCGCTCATGGGCCCGAAGCTGTGGATTTTGCCATCCTCAATAAATAACCAGGCATTATCTATCGACGGCAACACTTTCATGGCAGCCCCTTTCACTAAAGATTTCCGTTCCGTCCCGGTTTCTATCTGGCAAAGCTCTTTGATATTGGTAAGTAGCAGGTGCATTTCAAAGTCAAAATTCAAAATTACGGTCAAAGTAAAGGCATTTAATCAAGAAGTCTGAACCTCAGATTAGACTGATTAATCTGATTTGCCTGATCAGCTCCAGGCATGATTAATCAGCTAAATCAGTCTAATCTGAGGTTCCAATCGTAACTTTGCGCCCATGCGTTTGCTGAAAAAAGCGCTGAAGTGGCTGGCTACCTGCCTGGGCATCTTCCTGCTTATTCTTATTGTTTTCTGTATATATGTATGGAAGGTCTCAGATATCGAGCCGCCGAAGGTGATCGAAAGTCCTGTGGCTAACGAGCAGGTGGCACAGGGCCAGGGCTCCGTGCAAACCCTGGGCAATAACTGGATCCGCCATAGCCGGTACGGACTGTACGAAATGTCGGTATCGGGAACTCCTTATGAACGGGGCCTCATCAATGGCAAACTTTCCAGGGAGCAGATCGTAGCGCAGGAAGTAGCATTTACCGATCAGATCAAACAAATGATCCCTTCGGATGGATACCTGAAGTTTCTGAAATACATCGTGGGTTTTATGAACCGGGATCTGCCCGAACACGTTCCCGGAGAATATAAGGAAGAGATATACGGTGTATCCCGCGCAGCTTCCGACTCGTTCAACTGGATAGGCAATAATTACGCCCGCATACTTAATTACCACGCCGCCCACGACATTGGCCATGCCCTGCAAAATATGATGCTGGTCGGCTGTACTTCCTTCGGAGGCTGGGGTGACAAGACGGAGAATGGCTCTATGCTCATCGGCCGCAACTTTGATTTTTGGGTGGGCGACCGCTTTGCCGAACATAAGATCGTACTCTTCAATAAGCCTGATAAAGGTTATAAATTCATGTCGGTTACCTGGGGTGGATTTATTGGTGTGGTATCAGGGATGAATGAAAAAGGACTGACTGTTACTATTAACGCCGCCCGTTCTGATATTCCTCTGAATGCCGCCACTCCTGTATCGTTGGTAGCGCGTGAGGTTTTGCAATATGCCTCGAATATCAATGAAGCAATAGAGATAGCGAAGCGCAGGAAGATGTTTGTGTCTGAAAGTTTTCTTGTGGCCAGTGCAGCAGATGGCAAAGCGGTGGTGATCGAAAAAACACCGAAGGAACTGGCAGTATACGACCCGAAAGGCAACGACATAGAATGCACCAACCACTACCAAAGCGAGCATTTTAAAACACAGGAGCTGAACGTGGAGCAAAAAGATAAGAGTGCGTCGGTCTACCGCTACCAACGTTTGCAGCAATTGATGCAAAGCAATTACCCGCTCACGCCACAAAAAATGGCCAACATCCTGCGTGACCGCCGCGGGTTGAACAATGCTAACATCGGTAACGGCAACGAGAAAGCCATCAACCAGCTCATCGCACATCACTCAATAATATTTCAGCCCGATAGCCTGCGCGCATGGGTAAGCACCGAGCCCTGGCAACTGGGCACCTATGTTTGCTACGACCTGGAAAAGATATTTGCGCTGAACACTTTGCAAACCGATGCAGAGATAGCAGACACGGCGCTGAACATTGCGCCTGATACTTTCCTCACTACAAATGAGTTCAGGCAATTCATCAATTTCCGAAAAAATAAAATGGCATTGCTGCAAGGTAAGCCTGTAGACACCGCGCACACCGTACATAGCAATCCATACTACTACGATGCCTATCGCGTTGCAGGCGATTACAGCCGCAAGAAGGGTTGGTATACCGCGGCTGCGAACTATTACAGGCAGGCGCTTGCGCTGGAGATAGCGACAAAAGATGAAAGAGAATTGATAACCGAAAAACTGGAAGATTGCGAAAAGAAACTAAATAAATAGTTTCGCAGTTGCTGAGGGATGATGCCTGGAACGCCTATTTACGAAGCTGGATTTTTAAAGCATAAAGCTCTTGTGCTGGTGCCGACGTATAACAACGCCGCCACCTTGCCTGTTTTTCTCAATGATCTGTTGAAATACACTTCTCAGGTGTTGGTGGTGAATGATGGCTCTACTGATAACACGGCTGAGATCCTCAAACGGTTTCCGCAGATACATATTGTTAGCTACGACAAGAATAAAGGCAAAGGCTTTGCGCTGCGTACGGGTATCAAAGAAGCAGCAAAGCTGGGTTATGAATACGCGATCACTATAGACAGCGACGGGCAGCACTATCCTAAAAACCTTATTGTTTTCCTTGACCAACTGGAAGAGACCCCCGGCGTCATCATGGTAGGCGCCCGAAATATGGACCAGGAAACCGTCCCAGGCAAAAGCAGTTTCGGCAACAGGTTCTCCAATTTTTGGTTTTGGGTCAATACGGGCATCACTTTACCCGATACCCAATCGGGCTACCGTCTTTACCCGGTACAAAGCCTTGCGAAGAAAACATGGTTCACACGCAAGTATGAGTTTGAGATAGAAGTAATGGTGCGTGCATCGTGGAGTGGAATGGATGTGATCAGCGTGCCTGTTTCGGTTTACTATCCTAAGCCTGAAGAGCGCATTACGCATTTCCGGCCATTCAAAGATTTTACCCGTATAAGTATACTGAATACGGTGTTGGTGCTGATCTCTTTGCTATGGATCAAACCCCGCGATTTTGTACGACTGCTAACCAGCAAAGAAGGATGGTCTACGATCTACCGTACGTTGTTTATTCATCCCGAAGAAAGCAACCAGAAAAAAGCGTCGTCGATAGGTTTTGGTGTATTTATGGGTATCGTGCCTATCTGGGGTTTCCAGCTGGCTGTTGGTATCCCATTGTCAATATTGTTCAGAATGAACAAAACACTATTCCTGTTAGCAGCCAACATCAGTATCTTTCCTTTTACTCCTTTTGTGTGGATGGCCAGTTTAATGACGGGTAAATGGCTGCTGGGTTATGATACCTGGGCATTGGATATTCAAAGCCTTTCGCTCGACCGTGTAAAACAGGAAGGCGCTGCTTTCTTTTTAGGCGGAACTGTGCTGGCGATAACCGCAGGTGCAATAGCTTACACGTTGACCTACGGTATTCTATTTTTTACCCGCCGGAAGAAAATTACTTTTTAGACCAGGCTTCTCTCAGCAGACGATACTCACGCCCTATCCGGTATTCGCGGATATACAGCCAGCTCGCGTAAATCACCGTCAGCGTATACCAGATAGCTATTACCTTGCTTGCCCAGATGATCTTGTAGTGCTTCACCGGCAGGAAGTCGGGAAATACTTTATCAAGACTTAGCAGGTAGGGTATAGAGGCGAGGATATAAAGCTTGTAATTCTTCGAGAACACACCGTAAAAGAAAAAGAAGATGATGATACCGTGCGCATAGCGCTCGTGCATCTGCGTGTTGAAATAGAAAAAGTACAAGACAATCAACCCGCCGGCCAGCATTACCTGCGCTGCCTTGTTATTAAAAAGATTTTCTTTATTGATACGTGCCCGCCACATGCTGAACAGGAAAGGCACCAACACCAGCGCGCTCGATACAAAGAACATCAACAGTCCCCAATGCTTGTAGCTAAAGAGGATATAAGTTTCCGAATCGATCGTATGCTCAGGGTTGATGGTGGTAATGAGATACCAGATATTGAAAGCACATAGTGATACATAAGGATATCTGCCCACCGCTCCGCCTACCACATTCATCATCTTGCCGGCATTGCCTGTTATGATAAATGGTAATGCCACCAATAATAAAGTAACACCTATCACCGCTAACAGCTTCATCCAGGTTGCGATTCCTTTAAAGGTGAACAACCAGATAATACCCAGTATGGGAATAAAAATGATGGCGTGCGGTTTTATCGCTAACGCCAAGGCAAATGATATTCCACTCATCACAGGCCGGTAAAAAGCCGCCAGCGCGGCAAGGAATAAAAGGTTGGTATGTATGGCATCCACCTGCCCCCATACCATGGTGTTGAACATATAGGCGATGTTCAGCATCAGGAACATATAGGGTATCGGTTCTTTAATGATGTTTTGCCGGAAACAGCACAAGACTATAACCGGCAAAAAATCGAAGGGCAGCGTGAAAAGTTTGAGGTAGTTGATATTGGCGATTATATTCTGCTCGCTGCCCTGGATAAGATCATAGAGCCAGATAACATAGAAGTATAGTGGGTGGTAATCAGTAGTAGGGTGGTCGTAAATGCTTGTGAGCCCGTGCCGGTGTATCTGCAATGCCCAGTTGATCCAGAATTCGAAATCCCACACGAAATATTGCCGCGGCAGGATGAAAACAAATAGCACGAACAGCAGGGCAAGTTCGATGCGGGCTTTAACGATTCCGTTCATAGACTGTTTCAAAAATAACAGAAAAGATTTAACCTCACCCAGTCCGACCTCTGGTCGAACGTCCCCCTCCTAAAAACAGGAGAGGGGGTATTTTACTTCTTTGTAAAAAAAAGTAATTGATAACCTCCCCTGTTTTTAGGGGAGGTGGCGAGCAGCGAGCCGGTGGGGTTGACGAGGCATGCGCACTGCTATATCTCACGCGCAACAAAAAACCGCCAATGCTGATGCACCGGCGGTTTCTATATTTATACTTATGATTAACCTAAATAAACTTTCAGCGCGTTGCTGTAGCGTGCTTTTTGCAGGCGTTTGATAGCGCGCTCTTTGATCTGGCGGATACGCTCCTTGGTCAGGTCGTATTTTTCGCCGATCTCTTCGATGGTAGGGCCATTGTCGCCTTCCAGTCCGAAGTAGGCTGCCAGGATCTCAGCTTCACGTACGCTCAGCGATTTCAGGATGCGGCGGATCTCGTTACGCAGAGAGTCCTTCATCACATCATCGTCTGTATCGTTTGCGCCTTCCAGCAGGTCGCCCATGGCTACATCCTCAGCTTCGTGCACAGGTGCATCCAGCGAAGTATGGCGGGTATTGCTGGTGAAGATATTGGTTACTTCAGTTTCGCTCATTTCCAATA
>CAMPKG010000137.1 GCA_946887085.1 uncultured Sphingobacteriales bacterium | reverse complement strand
GAGTAGCACTAAATACCTTTTATTCGCCGGAGCATGGCTACCACAGCGTCTTTGTCCATTTTGGCCAGGCGGCCACGTTGCACCACAAGTTCATTATTTCCCTTTTTATCGAGGAAATAATGAAAAACAAATTTTTCATTCGGATCCTTCCAGCCTATTATCTGCCCGAAACGCAGGTCGTTCATTACGAGGGTGTCGTTAGAACGTTCTACCGTATAGAAACCCTGTGAAAAGCGCTTTAGCTTAGCTACCTCCTCCCGGTCATCAACGCTGTCAAGCAAATATTCATTCCGCGGGAAATAAGTGAAGTGTACAGAGTCGGTTTTTTCCAGTATATTACGAAAGCCGAAATAAAATCCACTATCATTGCCTGCCACCACGTACCATAAAAAATTATTGAGTGCTGTAGGCGTAGTAAAATATTGCTTTGCAGGAATGTTTTGCTGCCTGAACGCGTGACGTACCTGCCTGTCGATGTTTACTTTGTTGATGATACAGACCATCAAATAGAGACAGCTGATCGAAATGCTATACCGTACAATTTTAACACGGTGCCTGTGATCGTTCTTCAAAAAGATCATCATCAGGGTTCCCACAACTATCCATATCGAGAACAAGGGGTCTGCAACATAAACGGCGTTGAATGAAAACCGTTGATGCGTGAATGGCTCCAGCCACCCGGTGCCGTAGTTATTAAACCCATCGAGGAAGAGGTGCAGGAATATCTCGACACCAAAAAACAGCATGAACCGTTTGAGCGTGGTATCATGCGGCCGGTGCCACCGATCTGCGAGCAGGGCAAACAAAGGAGTTATGATTATCGCAAACAGGAACGAATGAGTGAACCCACGATGTGCCAGCAGGTCATCAGCTGTGTCCATCCAAAACGAGGCAACAAAATCAATATCAGGTGCGCTCTGCGCCAGTGCGCCCCACAGCATAGCACGTTTCCCCAGTTTCTTGCCAAGGAATACTTCACCGATGCATGCACCTAACGCGATATGGGTAATGGAATCCATTAAATATCAGCGACAAATTTAGTTGTTCACGTTTACCCCTCGTAAAAAAGATGCCAGCGGTCCAGGCAAATAAAAAGTCCCCCGCGACTGCGAGGGACTTAAGTTAAAATATCTGACTTCTAGTTCTTTACCAGCGATTTGAATACAGACTCATTCACGTTCAAAGAATACTTCTTTTTCATTTCGTCGTTCCACTGCTTTTCCAGGTAATCCTGGTATTCAGCAACAACATAGCCACGTGCATCGTCCAATGATTTAGGTGTTGGCTGGTTGAATACTTCCTCCACACGAACCACTGAGTAGCTGCCATCGGCATTTTTCTTCGCCTCGGTTACCTTGCCGCCAACAATAGCTGTACGCGGGAACTCATTGAATTTAGCGAACTCGTAATGGCCGCGCTGAACAGTAACTGCATCAGGCAGGGTATCGCTGTTCATTTTTTTGATGATGTCCTCGTCTTTCAGTTTTTTGTCCGCCAGCAGTTTCAGTCCCTCTTTCAGCGCCCTCTCATTCTTGAACTTGTACACCGCACCGGTAAAACCTGGCTCCCACATGTACTTGCCTTTACGGGCGTCGAAGAAAGCTTTAAGGCCAACGGTATCTTTTGAAGCTTTGCCCCATACGTTCCTGTCCATAAGCTCAAACAACATAATACCATCCCTGTACTCCTGCATCAGGTTTTTGAAATCTGTGTGCTCTTCCACCAGCCTGTGCTCCTCAAGATCGGTTACTACGGTGGTTACATACATTTTGTACAAGTCATGCATCACGGCGCGTTTCGGGCCCATGATGCGGCCGCGTGTCATCTGCTCCGCAAATGTCAGGAAGTCGCTCTGCAGGTAATTCTTGCCGGCAAGCGTGAACAATGGTTTGTCCATACTCGTGAAATTCTTAGCAGAAAATACCTGTGCATTCTTACCTGTATCGGGAATCTTATCTGCCTGCACCATTACTGCTTCAAAAACATCATTATATTGTTTGAAACCATTTTTCTGCTTCACGTTCTCGAAGAACCTGTCGCGGGCAACCTGCGCGCGCGAATCGTTCTCCACCCTGCGCTTCAGTCCCGCACGCATGCTGTCCAGCGGTTTCATCGGGATGCGCTCGATCAGTTTTATGATGTGGAAACCATATTCTGTTTGCACCGGGGCTGACACATCGCCCGGTTTTTTAAGCGCAAACGCTGCGTTCTCGAACGCAGGGGCTACTTTGCCCACGCTAACTACAGGCAGCACTCCGTTATCGTTTATCGAGTACTTATCATCAGAGTATTTTTTCACCAGTTGCTCAAACGGCACACCTTTTTTCATCTCCGCGTTAATGCTGTCGATGCGTTTGCGTGCGGCTGCAATGCCCTCCTCGCCTTTAGACTTGGGCGTAAGAACCAGTATCTGCGCCACTTTCACCTCTCCGCGGGCTGGCTTTTTTTCCATCACTTTTAGTATATGATAGCCAAACTGTGAGCGGAACGGTGCAGATACCTTGCCCACCGGCGTGGTGTACACGGCGTTCTCGAACGGATAAACAGTTTGCAGCGCAGTGATGAAACCGATATCGCCGCCGTTAGCTTTGGAACCACGATCGTCGGAGTACGCTTTTGCCAGCGCCGCAAAATCAGCACCCTTTTTGGTAATGGCTGTGTAGATGCTGTCTATTCTTTTGTAAGCAACTACCGTATCGCCAAGTGATGCATGCATCGGTGCCGCGATCAGGATGTGTGCTACGTGCACTTCTTCCTTCATCCGGTTGTAGGCTTCCTCGATGAGGTTGCCGGTCATTTTCTCATCTGTCAGATAATTCTTGGCCAATTGTTTACGATAGTTGTCCAACTCGCTCTGGATGGTAGCCAACGTATCCAGCTGTTGCAGCTCGGCCTCTTTCACTTTCATGCGGAACAGTGAGTAGAGGTCCAGATACTCTCTCAAAGCCGGCTCAGAGAAATCCGGTTTTTTGTTGATGGCGTTCTTTTGATAAACCCTCAGGAACTCCTCTTTTGTTACGGGGTTACTTCCAAATGAGAATAAGGTCTGTGCCCAGCCGGATGAAACCACTAGTCCGGAGGCAATAAGAGTTAAAACCAGCTTTCGCATGTGTGTATGTTTATTCGTTGTGTTTACTTATAAATTAATTTTTTGCCGCTTTCTTTTCGAGCATTTCGATCAGGGTTACGATATTTGAATGGTCGATACGTTTGCCCCTGATGATCTTTTTCTCGTCGAGCAAATATATAACAGGTGTGCTATAAATATCATAGTCAGCCCTGTATCTCGATTTGCGCTCGGGATCGTGCACATGGATCCAGTCGGTCAGTTTATGCTTGTCCAGCATTTCCTGCATCTCTTTGTCAGTTCCGCCATTTTTTACAGCGTATATCTTTACCCCGCGGGCTTTCAGGTCGGCCTTGTACAAAGAGTCCAGGATGGGTATCTCGGTACGGCAATGGCCGCAATCCGGTGCCCAGAACAATACCATCGTGTATTTCGCCTTCACATCGTGCAGCGAATGTTGAATTTTCGGGTTTTTATAATCCTGCAGCTTGATCTCGGGCGCTACATTACCTATTACGTTCGGTGCAATATCATGCGCACGGTCAATATATTTTTTCAGCTGGTCGGGTTCCAGCCAATAGGCATCGCCCTTCATATAATAGTTCTCCACCAGATAAACGAATACGGCGTCCATGCCCATTACTTTGCTGTTCTCGGCAAATTTGGTGAGCCACCAGAGCGTGTATTTGAATATTTCCTTGCTGCCGCGTGATTTGGCAAGCAGCACATCAGACTCCTTGGTAACACTGTCTTCCAGCGGCAATACCAGCTTGCTCATAAACTCATCCAGCTTGGCGTCATAGATCGGTGAATTGATGATCCTGTCGTCGTGGAAAGGGAATTTATCCCAGTAATGGTCTTTGTAATAGTTGTAGGCAAACATGGAGTCCACGGTTCCATCCGCTTTCTTCTCTTTATCCTTAGGTACCTCGGGCATCTCCATGGCGTTGAAAACAGAGGACACGAATGAACCGGGGTATTTTTTCACATAGTTCTTACGGAACTCTATCAGCGACCGGCCAATGGGCTCATATTTTTTGTGTACCGCCGCGGTATCGTCTTTTGTTTTCGCCTTAGCGATATCTGCAACATACTCTTCCTGCTTCTTACCAAAATCGCGGAGGAAGTTGATGTATTCCAAAAACCTTTCGTTCTCTGGTGAGTTTTTGAATTTCATCGAGTAAGGGAGATCGTTGAGATCTGCTGTTATTGTAAAATCATCACCATTGTCCAGCAAAAATTCGAAATAGGTTTTCTTGTCCGACAGCAGCACCATGTAAATACCGCCAAGCAGGCTATCCTTGCTTTGAAACGTGACCGTACCCGACTTATCGAATTTTGCCGAATCGGTCTTGTAAATGGTAGGCAGCGCTTTCCCATAGTAATGGGCGAGATAAGCCATGGTATCCTTTACACCCGGCAATTTAACCTGTACACGAAAACCATCTTTGGCGACGGTCTGCGTGGCAAATACAAAAAAACAAATGAGGGCCAATAAAGACTTTTGCATTGATGATGTTTTACGATTTGTTTTTGTTGGTTGTGACATTCTGCGATTCAAGTATTTCGATAAGGCGGATTATGTTGTTATGGTCGAGTTTTTTACCACGGATGATCTTTTTCTCATCGAGCAGGTAAACCGACGGCGTGCCATATACATCATAAAGGGCTTTGTAATTTGATTTATGTTCGGGATCGTAAACGTTCGTCCAGTCGTTGATCTTGAACTGGTCAAGTTTTTCTTTCCAGATCTTCACATCGCTATCTGTACGCACAGCGAATATTTTCACCCCTTTGTCTTTCAGCAC
Organism: uncultured Sphingobacteriales bacterium; assembly: GCA_946887085.1. Next base: position 3,659 of record CAMPKG010000137.1, on the reverse strand, counting down.
TGCCCGGTACAGCGAATCGATCTTTGGAACTTCGGTAAGACAGCTGCCGCAGGTAGGCGACCAGAATACAAGCAGGGTATACTTGGCTTTTACACCCGAAAGGGTTTGCGGTTTGTTATTTAGATCGACCATTTTCAATTCAGGGGCCACGTTGCCGAGAACGTTGGGTGCTATTTTCTGCGCACGGTCTGTATAATTTGCCAACTGCTCTGCATTCAACCAGAATGCATCACCCTTCATGTAATAGTTCTCAACTAAATGTACGAAGGCCTCGTCCATACCCATCACCTTGCTGTCCTGCGCATATTTAGCCAGCGTGTGCAGCGTATACTTAAAGACTTCTGCTCCCGCACGCGACTTTTCCAATAGCTTATCGGCTTCGGCTTTAAAAGTATCAGGCAGCGGCGGCAGCATCTGGTTGAAATACTCGTGGAGCTTGCCTTCGTAAACCGGTGTATGTATTATCCTGTTGTCATTAAAAGGAAACTTATCCCAGTAATGGGCGCGGTAATAATTGTAGGCAAAAAAGCTGTCGACTTTCCCGTCAGGCAGATAATGAGTGCCCTCCGGCACTTTGGGAGCTTCCAGCGCATTGAAGATATTGGCCATTAACGTGCCCGGATATTTCTGGGCATAGTCGTTACGGTACCTGGTCACGGCTTTTGATTCAGCATTGGCCTTTTCAATAACCAGGGCGCTGTCAGCCTTAGTTTTAGCTTTTGCCAGTTCCTGCAGGTACTGCTGCGTTTTAGCGCCATATTCCCTCAAATAGCCTACATAAGACAAAAAACGCTCATTTTCCGGCGAGTTCTTAAAACTCAGCCCGCCCGGAAGTTCCTTAGAGTTGGCCGTGATCGCCATGTCATCGCCATTGTTGAGCAGAAACTCAAAATAGGTCTGTTTGTCGCCCAGCAGGATGATGTAGATACCACCGAGTGTGCTGTCTTTACTTTCGATAGTTGCTACATTATTCTTATCGAAGATGGCAGAATCGGTCTTGTAGATAGTAGGCATCGGTTTACCGTAATAGTGCGCCAGGTAAACCATAGAATCCTTAAGGTTGCGGTCGGTAAACTTGACCTGTATCTTGTAACCGTTGGCGGCAGATACAAGGTTCGCCATACCTGCGAGGAGCAACAGGGTAAATAAAGTTTGTTTCATACTTATCCGTTGTGAAGACCATTGCCTGACACCTATATTACGAAAGGACATCAAGCATTATATGGTAGTTGTCAAAATTAATGAAAGAAGACAGTCTATCCTAATCCATCGGTTGTAATTTTGCCGCTCATTTAACTAAGCTTTTGCAAATTGGCAAGGAAGAAAAAACCGGAGATCAATAATATTAAGATAAACGCTTATGCAGCCGAAGGGAAAAGCATCGCGCATCTTGAAGACGGCAAAGTATTGTTTGTAGAAAACGTTATCCCCGGCGATGTCATCAACGTGCGGGTGATGAAAAACAAAAAGGCCTGGGCCGAGGGAAAAATGCTGGAGCTGGTACAGCCCTCCCCCGACCGTATTGAGGCGTTCTGCGCCCACTTCGGTACCTGCGGCGGTTGTAAATGGCAAATGCTGCCCTATGAGCTGCAATTGAAATATAAACAGCAGCAGGTGCTTGATCAGCTAAGTCGCATAGGCCGCGTGGAGCTGCCCGAAATGCAACCCATCATCGGCAGCACCCACGAGCGCTACTATCGCAACAAGCTGGAGTTTACTTTTTGTACCCACCGCTACCGCACTTACGAAGAAATAAAGGAAGCCGGCAATGCGATATTGCCAATGGAACCCGTACTGGGTTTCCACGCACCGGGGCTATTTGATAAGGTGGTGGAGATCCACACCTGTTACCTGCAAAAGGAGCCCACGAACCTGTTACTGACAACTTTGCGCAGCTTTGCCGAAGCCAATAAAATGCCTTATTACGATTACCGCGCACACTCAGGCTGGTTAAGAAACGTGATAATACGCGTGGCACGTACCGGCGAGATACTCATCAACCTGGTATTAGGATATGAGGATAAGAAAGACCGCAAAGCCATCCTTGACCATGTCCTTGCGAGTATACCCGGTATTACCACCCTTCATTATACCATCAATCCGAAGGTAAACGACAGCATTCATGACCTCGAGGTGCATACTTATGAGGGCAAAGGATACATTGAAGAAACACTTGAGGATTTTCGCTTTAAAATTTCGCCTAAATCATTTTTCCAGACCAATACCTACCAGGCTGAGGAACTGTACAAAGTAACGCGCGAGTTTGCCGGACTTACCGGTACTGAAACACTGTATGACCTTTATTGCGGAACCGGAAGTATTGGCATTTTCTGCTCCAAACAGGCTAAGAAAGTAATAGGCATAGAGGTAGTTGAAGACGCAGTGAAAGACGCCTATGAGAATGCAGCTATGAACGGGTTGACACATTGCAAATTCTACGCAGGTGACGTGGCCGACATATGTACGGACGATTTTTTTGCGGAGCACGGCCGTCCCGATGTGATCATCACCGACCCGCCAAGAGCCGGCATGCATGAGAAACTGGTGCAGCAGCTTTTACGCATCCGTGCCCCCAAAGTGGTGTACGTAAGCTGCAACCCCGCTACACAGGCCCGTGACCTGCAACTGCTGGACGAAGCTTACAAGGTAACACGCCTGCAGCCGGTAGACATGTTCCCGCATACACACCATATAGAGAATGTGACCCTGCTGGAACTGAGATAGCTATTTCTTTGTGAGGAAATTATAATCGTTGAGCAGTACCTGCAGTAGTTCACGTGGTTCCATTTCGGTTTCTATTTCCAGCACTTCTTTAATGCGGCACGTTACCTGCACTATATAGTTCTCATTATCGCGATTGCCTTCCTTCATTGCCAGCAGGTTGCGGATACCATTGATATCCCGGTCGGTAAGACGCATTACCTGCGGGTAAGAAACTTCGTAATGGGCTTCATCCAGGTCGAGATGGATGGTCTCATGCAAATGAGTTTCGCGCCGCTGGTCGATCACGATGGTGCCTGCTAACAGATCGCCAAGGCGTTGGCTGTATTGCGTAAGCGCTGCTGAAAATAATGCTCCGGCTCCTAACGTCACCCCCATATCCACCATCCTGAAGATCCAGCGCAGAAGGTATTGGCTGACCGTTGCCTCCTTTCCGCCAAGGTCCAATACTTTAAGCCCGAGCGCCATTTTACCAACCGAGCGGCCGTTGAAAAACAATTCCATCAGCAAGTGGTAACAAAAAGCAGGAACGATCACGAACACCATAGCAAAAGCATCTCCCAGGTAGTTGCTGGTCTCGAAAAGCGAAACTACAAACCGGAACATGAGCAATATATAGCCGTAAACAATGACCAGGTCGATGATCCAGGCGAGCAGGCGTTTGTGGAAAGGGGCAATCCTGAACTCAAGGTCGATGTTGAACGCCGTTGGAACAGTTATTATACTCATGAGCCTGACAAATGTAGCAAGATATGGTTATACCTTTTAACTTTACCTGCAGCAATTATCATGCGTGAAGGGCAGTTCATAAAAAAGAATATTGACCGCTGGAAGAGTTACGAGGAACCCGCCGATGACCCCGACGAAGTGGCAAAGCGTTTTACCTATCTCGTTGATGACCTCGCCTATGCCAAAACGTTTTACCCTTTCAGTAATAC
>CAMPKG010000136.1 GCA_946887085.1 uncultured Sphingobacteriales bacterium | reverse complement strand
GTTGGGGGGGATACCAGGTTCGATCGTGTTATAGAGGCGTCGCAACGTCAGAGCAGCTTGCACGAGGCACAGCAGTTCTGCAAAACCGGGAAGATCATAGTGGCCGGCAGCACCTGGGCAGAAGATGAACAACTGTTTGAAAAGCTGGTGCAGCTCCTGCCGGCGCAATGGAAACTGATTTTAGTACCCCACGAAGTGAATGAAGATCACATTCAGGAGATCGGAAAACGTTTCGGTGACATGGCCATTAAATGGAGCGAATGGCAGGACCATGCACCTGCGCGTGTGTTGATAGTTGACAGGGTAGGCATCTTGCTGCCGTTGTACGGATACGCCGATTTTGCCTGGATAGGTGGAGGTTTTGATAAAAAAGGAGTGCACAATGTATTGGAGGCCGCCGTTTATGGCAGGCCGGTGGCCTTTGGCCCGGTATACGATAAATTCCTCGAGGCAACGGAATTGATCGCCGCAGGCGGCGCCATTTCCATAACCACAGCCGAGGCATACAAACATGCGCTCCTCAACTGGAAAAAGGATCAGTATAGCTATGCATACGCCTGTAAGGCATCAAGAGATTATGTGCTCTCAAAAGGCGGAGCCACACAGAAGATCATCGATCACCTGGAGACGAAGAACTGGCTGAGCGTATCATAAAACGATTGCACTGCAATGTTTTCATCGCTCCAGCCATATTGTGTGTGTGCGTTTTCATCCAGCCATTCAACCGCCTGCGCGTAAGTATCAAATGTGTTGACCTTTGAGACCACTTCTTCATAGGCTTCCTTATTGTTGTGGAAAAGCTCGCTGATGAACTGGTACTTATCGTTAAGGCCAATTAATTTCCTGATATCATGATCGGATTGTACAGGAGGCTCTTCGGGAAGATTATAACTATTCACCTGGTTCGTAAGTTCCACAGATGGGGCGCTGGTTGTGGGAATATCATCAGGTTCGCTCAGGTCAGCAGCATTCTCTGTTTCGGGCTGTTCAGTTCCCAATTCTGATCCGGTAAATTGCAGGCGGCTGCGGAGTTCCAACAGATCGGCATATATCACACGCGTATAGTCAAGCATAAGGTCAGCCTCAATAAGTGACATTCTGTCTTCTGTTTTTGCCAGTTCGGCCAGTTTTTGTAGTAGCGTAGTTACTCTTTGCATGCTCCTGTTTGAAACAAATATAGGGGACTCGCCATGCTGTTTTTGTTAAATAAGTGAAGTTTTTACCCCGGGTGCATTAATGGAATAAGCCCGGCAGAAGCGCTGTGAAAGCCTGTCATTAGCATATTGCTTAATGTTTATGTTGAATTTTCAGGAATGGGCACAAAATAACATTGTCATTTTTTTGTTTTATTATTAGAGAAGAACAAAATACTTGTGCCGGCAAAATATGTGGGCACGTTTTTTGAATACGATTAATAGAAGGTTAGGATTGGTTACGGATTAATCGATAAAACTAAGCGTTATGAAACCGAACAGAATCAGAAAACATCAACAGGCCCTACAGAGGATGAAAGTTAGACCGGTGGAAGTGATAGACAGGACAACCTCAGACAAAAATATCTTCGATACAGTTTTGAAACAGCTGTACAATAATGCAGACGACTCACTGCACCTGGAGAACCAGATCTACGCGCCAAATAATATACGACTGAGCAAAAAAGAATCAGAAAGGCTTTGGGAAGTAATGATCAGTTCAGGTTGGGTAACACCTGTTATCGGTTTCGGAAATGCAGGTAAGGTAGAACTTACAAAGACCGGATATCAGCTGATGTCCCAGTTTGGCGGGTACAGTGAATACCTCACCGCGGCAGCCGCTGCCAATCAGCAACCGCAGACCATCATCCTGCCTATACAGATACAGGACGACCATGAAGAGCAGACCATACAGCTGCCCGCTGCAGACCAGCAAGCCAAAAGCGCCAAGCAGATCGTTAAGAAGAATAAATACAACCGCAGATAGGTTTATTTACCTCGCACAAATCGCATCGATATTCATCAATAGCTCAGTATATTTGAGCTATTTTTGTTTCATGCGCACACGGCTCACCATTGTATTGGCGTTTCTGCTCACAGGTTTTCAATATACTTACGCTCAAAATGTCTGGACCCTTCAGCGCTCGGTGCAATATGCGCTGGAGCACAATATTTCTATACAGCAAAATGTACTGAACGAACGCCTTGCAAAGCTGGCACTTACCCAAAGCCGCTTGTCGCAGTTGCCCAACCTGAACGTTTCTTCCAATTACGGCCGCAGTTTCGGTCGCTCGGTAGATCCTACGACCAACCAGTTCGTTACCGGTTCCAGCTACGATTTCCTGGGTGCGAATGGCAACGCCGATGTACTGCTATTTGGCTGGTTTCAGCGACGCAACAATATTGCGCGAAACAGGTTTGCATTGGATGCGTCCAGCGCTGAGCTCGACCAGCTGAAGGATGATGTATCATTGAACGTAGCTACCGGCTATCTTAGAGCACTTCTTGCCCGTGAACAGGTGCGCATCAGCGAAAAACAGGTAGAGCTCTCAAAACCGCTTTTTCAACAAACGAAAAGACTATCAGCGGCCGGCCGTGTACCTGAATTGAATGGAGCTCATCTAGAATCGCAGCTGGCCAGTGACAGCGCCAATCTTATCACGGCCATATCAGATTATACAGCATCCATTCTTGATATCAAAGCACTGTTGAATCTCGATTTTGCTACTCCCTATGAGCTGGAAGTGCCTGAAGTGAGCATCAGCGAGCAGATATCGCTTGCAGGCACCACGCCGGAGGAGATCTACGCGAGCGCTTCCCGCCACCTGGGAGCTATTAAAAGCAGGCAGCTAAGATTATCAGCTGCTGAGAAAAATCTTGCTGCGGCAAAAGGCGCATTGTGGCCTACACTTTCGCTAGGGGCGCAGGCGGGTACCAACTTTTCTACAACAGTGAAAGATTTCGACGTAACCGGCTTCTCAGTTGCCCCGGTGCAGGGTTCTTATGCTACGGACGCCACAGGCACGCAGTACCAGATCTACCAGACCACACCAACTTTTACTACAACTACCACGCGTTTGATGACGCAGTTTGACAATAACTTCCGCCAGACAGTTGCGCTGACGCTGAACCTGCCTGTCTTCAATGCATGGCAGGCACAGTATAGCGTACGCCAGGCAAAGATCAATGTCTTTTCAGAGGAGCTGAATAAATACCAGGCTGAGCTGAAACTGAAACAGGATGTATACAAGGCGTACAACGATGCTACCAATTCGATACAGAAATACAACGCTGCGGACAGGGCGGTAAATGCTGCGCAACGTGCCTATGATTTTGCGCAGAAAAGGTATGATATCGGGTTGACCAATACAGTAGAATACCTCACCGCACAGAATAACCTGTACGTCGCAGAATCGCGGTTGGCCAGTGCCAAATACGATCTTATTTTCAAACTGAAAGTGATCGATTACTACCAGGGCAAGGAAATAAAACTATAGACAGCTATGAACGAATTGAAGGAAGTGCTGATGGATGCCATCAAAGAATCGGGTAAGATCATTCAGAATTATTTCCAGGGAACTTTTACTGTGGAGAATAAGGAGGGGATCAATAACCTGGTAACAGAGGTTGACAAGCACTCCGAAGACAAGATCATAGAGATCATCCGGGCAAAATTCCCCACACATAGCATCATCAGCGAAGAAACCGGTGAGCAGATGCAGGATTCGCCTTACCAGTGGATCATAGACCCCATAGACGGTACCGTGAACTTTGCACATGGCATACCCATCTGTTGCGTAAGCATAGGGCTGAAATATAAAGACGACCTTATTCTTGGTGCGGTGTACAACCCGATGATGAACGAGTTGTTCTTCGCAGAAAAAGGAATGGGGGCTTCATTGAACGGAATGCCGATATCGGTATCGAATAAAAGCGATTTTCGTAAAGCCTGTCTTGTAACAGGTTTCCCATATAAATGGCCTGAAGCAAAAGAACACCCGATAAAAGTGTTCGAACGTTTTATCCTGGAAGGCTTGCCGGTGCGCCGCCTGGGCTCGGCAGCGATAGACCTGTGCTGGGTTGCCTGCGGCAGGTTCGACGGTTTTTGGGAATACAACCTCAACTCCTGGGACCTTGCAGCAGGGTACCTGATAGTACAGGAAGCCGGCGGGCGTATTACCAGCTTCACAGGGAAACCTTATAGTGTATTTGACAAAGAAACTTTAGCAACAAACGGGCGGATACACGACGAAATGCTGCGACTGATAAACGTAAAAGAAGGTAAAGAAAAAACAATAGAATAATGGACGGACAACGTACTGAGATTGCTTCGCTGGGCGAATTTGGATTGATAGATCACCTGACGCGTGATAATGAAACCGTGCAGGCCGGGACACTGCTGAGTGTGGGGGACGATGCTGCTGTTATCGACCAGTTTGGGCGTCAAACCGTGATAACAACTGATATGCTGATAGAAGATGTACACTTTGATCTTATGTACACGCCGTTAAAGCACCTGGGTTATAAAGCTGTCGCTGTCAATATTTCGGACATCTGCGCCATGTTCGCTACGCCTACGCATATTACACTGAGCCTGGGGCTTTCTAACCGGTTTTCAGTAGAGGCGCTGGATGAATTCTATGAAGGTGTTTATGCTGCCTGCGAAAAATTCAACGTCGACCTGGTGGGCGGCGATACCTGCAGTTCGCAAAAAGGTTTTGTCATTAGTGTGACGGCCATAGGTGAAGTTGCTCCCGATAAATTCGTTACTAGATCGGGCGCTAAAAAAGGCGACCTGCTTTGTGTATCGGGCGATCTTGGCGCTGCCTACACCGGCCTGCAGCTGCTGGAGCGCGAAAAAAGAATATTCCTCGAGAGCCCGGGCGTACAGCCAACGCTCAATAATAAAGCGTATGCCGTTGGACGCTTCCTGAAGCCCGAACCACGAGTGGATATAGTGAATTGGCTCCAGGAAAATGAGATCAGGCCCACCTCTATGATAGATGTAAGCGACGGCTTGAGCTCTGAAGTACTGCACATCTGCAGGAAAAGTAACGTTGGCTGTATAGTTTACGAAGAAAAAATACCGATACATGACGAAGCTAAGGAACTGGCGCTTGAGTTCAATATCGCGCCTACCACCTGTGCGCTGAGCGGCGGCGAGGACTACGAGCTGCTGTTCACCGTAGACCAGGCCGACTATGATAAAATAACAGCCAGCGAAAAGATCAGTGTGATCGGGTATATGACCGACTTTGCCGAAGAAGCGATTTTGCTTACCAAAGGCGGAAACAAGCACCGCATCACGGCCCAGGGCTGGAATGCGTTTGATGCTGAAAAAAAATAGCAAAGCCTTTACAAGCTCAATATTTTTTGTATTTTAGGCCAATAATCACATAGCATGAAGCTCTGGAAACATACTATTATTACGGCTCTGGCTTTTTTTGGTGTTTGCACAATGGTGGTCTATTCGTCTTGTGACAGGGATGCCTGCCTGTCTTTGAAATGTTCTGTTAACGCAACTTGTGTAAATGGCTTTTGCCAATGTCCGACAGGATACGAGGGGACTGAATGCGAGATAGAGGCGTTCGACAAAATCCTGGGCAGGTATTATGGCAACACAAAATGTGGTTTTACACCATTCCTTGATACGGTGTGGATTGACAGGCATATGCCGCCAAACCAGGTTGTAGTGATGCAGGCGAGCAGGGGCCAGGAAAAATTCATCGGTACCATTAACGGGAGGGAAATTGTCATCAGGGATGATGCAAACGGCAAATATGTAAACATCGTCCTGGACCAGGACAGGAAACTTACCTTGTATACGGAAGAAACTGTTGACGGCAATAAAAAGATCTGCACCTTTGTTGGCGTTGATAAATAATAATTTTTATCAAACAAGCTGAAGCCGGGCACCGCCCGGCTTTTTGCATTTTTATTACGTTCAAACTACAGTCAATTCATTAGTTTTGCCCCATGTCAATTAAGGTTGCTTCGCTGACCAAAATATACGGTACACAAAAGGCGGTTGATAATATTTCATTTGAGATCAAAAAGGGTGAAATTGTAGGTTTCCTGGGGCCCAATGGTGCGGGCAAATCTACTACCATGAAAATGGTGACCGGCTATTTGCCTCCCACTGCGGGCACAGCCGAGGTCTGCGGGTTCGACATACTGAAAGAGCCGATGGAAGTACGAAAACGCGTCGGCTACCTTCCTGAAGCGAACCCCTTATACCATGATATGTATGTACGCGAGTATCTTGAGTTCAGTGCAGGCGTTCACAAGCTGAAAAACGCTAAACCACGCATAGAGGAAATGATCTCCATGACCGGGCTGGGGAAGGAAGCGCATAAGAAGATCGGTATGCTTTCTAAAGGGTACAAGCAAAGGGTGGGCCTTGCACAAGCCATGCTGCACAACCCGGATGTGCTGATACTGGACGAACCAACTTCGGGCCTTGACCCCAACCAACTCGTGGAAATACGCGACCTGATCACCAATATCGGGAAGGAGAAAACCGTACTGCTTTCCACCCACATCATGCAGGAGGTGCAGGCGATGTGCAGCCGCGTGATCATTATCAGCAATGGCAGCCTGGTGGCGGATGACTCGATAGCCAGTCTTCAGCAAAATAAGACGGCGCAAAGCGTTCTCCTTGTTTCCTTTGAATCGGCGGTTAGTGACCATCTGCTGCGCCAGCTCAAACATGTACAGCGCACAGAGCATCTTGGCCAGAACCGCTGGAAATTATACGCCGAGAAGCCCGAAGAACTGCGTAAAGAAGTAATGCAGATGGCACTGAATAATGATATCAATATCAGCTCGATGCAAACGGAAACACAATCGCTGGAAGATGTGTTCCGCAAGCTGACAAAGCAGCCTTAAAATGACCCGTATCGGGCTTATTTCAGACACTCATGGCTGGCTTGATGATGCAGTGTTCCGGCATTTCGAACATTGTGATGAGCTCTGGCATGCGGGCGATTTTGGCCCCGGCGTTGTAGAAAAACTTGCAGCTTTCAAACCACTCAAGGGCGTGTACGGCAATATAGACGGCCACGACATACGCTGCGAATACCCCGAAAAACTAAGATGGAGCTGCGAGGGTGTGGAAGTGCTCATGACACATATTGGCGGTTATCCCGGCAGGTATGCACCCTCTGTCAGGCCTGAATTATTGTCGAAGCCACCAAAGCTTTTTATTACCGGCCATTCGCATATCCTTAAGATCATCTACGACGATAAGATCAATTGCCTGCACATGAACCCCGGCGCTGCCGGTAAACATGGCTGGCATAAGGTACGCACATTGGTACGATTCGCCATTGATGGCGACCGGATAAAGGATTGCGAAGTGATAGAACTGGGCAAAAGATAAACCCCGGAAGACCGAGGTTTAAAACTATTGGTTGAATGAATATTCAGCCTTCGGCTTATCTTTCGATCGCAGAATTAGGGCCGCAATAAGCGAAATGATGATCCCAATAGGGAAAGGCTCTACAAAAAACACCAGGAAGAAGTTGGTGATCGGGTTCTCGTAAAGCTTCATGAATTTTGCGTTCTCGGCCTGTTTGGCGGCAATATACTCGGCCGGCTTGCCGGCTGCCTTCATCTGTTCCACCATGTATCTGCCGTACTCCTCCATAATGTTGGGCTCCGTATTATAATAGATCACCATCCAGCATAAACAATAAATGGCGCTGGATATCAATGTGATCACCAGACCTATTTTAAATGCCTGCTTAAAACTTATATAGCCTTTGCCAACCGAATTTTTGTAAGACTGTACCGCAAAGAATATTACACCCAGGGACAGTATCATGGTAGCATAGCCCAGGAGCATGCTGTAGTCAAAGCCCAGTTTATCCCAGAACAGGGCGGTCAGCCCGAACATCGCGGCGCAAATGACAGCAGAAATAGTAACGTACTTTTTAATGATCTTTTTCATAGACTTTTTTTTGTTGCAAATAAAGAGCGGCGCACCTTGCAAACTCTCATACGAAAGAGTGAATTCCGCGCCCAAAGCAGGTTTTCATGCTTTGGAGGGAGTGATTAATATAAGGTTGCCTGCCCCTCGCCGAGTTTTTCATATTCGATATCATTTGCTTCCCAAAGCTCAATGCGGTTCCCTTCAGGGTCTTTGATATGCACAAATTTTCCATAGCTGGCGCTTTCAACCGTGTCGATCGGCAGGATGCCTTTTGCTTTTAAGTTGGCAAGCAGCAGGTCCATATTGCCCACCCTGTAGTTGATCATAAATTCCTTTTCGAAATACTTCGTGGTCTCTTTAAAAGGGCTCCACTGGGTGTAACCATGTTTCGTGCTGTCGCCTGCCTGCCGCCATTCGAAGACGGTACCGTACTGGTTGTTTTTAAAACCAAGGTTTTCGTCGTACCATTTCTTAAGCGATTTGGGATCCTTGCATTTGAAAAAGATACCGCCGATGCCATGGACACCCGGTTCAATGTCTTTCTTGTCTTGTTTGTTACCTACCGCGTAGCCTGCTACAAAAGAGCCGGCAAGCAGGAAGCCGATGAGCAAAATACTGTAGCGCTTCATTTGATTTTTTTTATGCAATTAACACCAGGCAGGAA
>CAMPKG010000135.1 GCA_946887085.1 uncultured Sphingobacteriales bacterium | reverse complement strand
GATGTGTACTCCTTCAGCAGCTCGAAATTGCTGCTGTCAGGCTCTATTGATACGATACTAACGCCCGGGTAACGGTTAGCAAGATAGACGGAGGTCAGCCCTATGTTAGCACCGCCATCAATTATAGTTTTTGGCTGAAAACCAAGGTCTACCTCATATTCCTTTCTCAACAGCACCTCGTTAAATGTTGCACTGTCCGCAACATTGTTCAGCCTCATCCTGAAAGGATGTTTTAAAAAACTGAGGCTGATCACGCCGGTCTTGTTTAGCCTGATGCTGTTAAACGTACTCAGGGCATCCTTCCAGCCGAGGTAGTGACGGAGCTTATTGAGATAATAGAGGTTGTTGAGGATACTCATGATGCGTTGATGAATTGAGCGATCAGGGAATGAAAATGATGCGTGCCTTTTTCGTGTTTAACAGAATAGCGGCCATGCTCATAGAAACGTGACCGTATCCCCACCTGGACGCTCTCCACTATCTCTTCGTCTTCCATTTCCACTGTATCGAGCCCGCTGCCGGCACCGGTATTCAGTTTCGATTCGTCTGACACATAGGTGATAAACGAGACCTTGCAGGCGCCTGTGCTTATTGGTTTTACAATGTTCAAGGACAAGCCCCAGGGATAGAAATTGAACATCATGTTCGGGAAAACCCAGAAATAATAAGCAGCTACATCTTTGCCATGGTCAGGTGAATGTTTCGGCAGGTCAAAACAAACATCTCCTTTCTTGCCAATGCCCAATTGCAGGTTACTGTATTTAAAAAGTTCTGTGGTGTATTCGCCAAAGTCCAGTACCTGGTTCAAACCAGCATGCACAAAAGGTATGTGAAACCCTTCCAGGTAGTTTTCGCAGTATAAAGCCCAGTTAGCTTTTACATGATAGTCTTTCGAAAGATCAGGACGCAGCTGCAGTTTATCAACGGGAAACCACTCTATCCGTTCCATCATTTCTTTCAAAAAATCATCTGGCTGAAATGAATGGGTCAAAGATGTGAACAGCAATTTTCCCCAATTGAACAGAGGCAACCTGTGCAGGTTATCCGCTTCCGTTGGAAAATTCTCTACTTCTCTGAATTCCGGCATCGACAAGAATTTTCCGTCGAGCGAAAATTGCCTGCCATGATACCTGCAGCGCAGCTGGTTCAACTGGCAAGGCTGATCGACCATGATATTGCCGCGATGAGTGCAGACATTGCTCATACAATGTATCTCACCGGCCTTATCCTTCGTCAGCAGCAAAGGTTCGTTGATGTAGCCTTCCAGTAAAATGAAGGGATGGCAAGACCCCTCTGTCAGCACCTGGTCTGTACTGCCAATGATCTGCCAGCTCCGCGCAAATATCTTCTCGCGCGACAGCTCGAAGTATTGCTGACTGGTATAATAATCGGTATTGAGTGTCTGGGCTTTGGCAATATCCGGCTCGATGAACAGATCGGGCATAAAACTGAATTTGCTCTAAGATAATTGATGGCTGGTGGAAAAAGCAAAAGCCGCAAACCATTCAAAAGTATCCCCTACATAACAAACAACTGTATGTAGACACACAAAATTTGGAGAAATGCCTTGTTTTCGGCTATATTTGCGGCCTGCAAGGGGAATTAGCTCAGCTGGCTAGAGCGCTTGCATGGCATGCAAGAGGTCACCGGTTCGACTCCGGTATTCTCCACAAGCTTTAAGTCGCCTTCGGGCGGCTTTTTCTTTTAGTTCTGCGGGAATTTCTAGGTATCTTTATACAAAGAGCAATAGTTATGTGGAAACAGATATTGACTTACCTCTATATACGCAAACGCGACCCCAACGCACCGCGTAACATGGACCTGAAATTCATGCATGGCATGAACAGGATATCCATTTTCATGTTTCTTATTGCGATCATCGTAATGATCATCCGACTGCTAAGAAACTAAACTGATTATTTCTTTTGCTGCTTTTTCTGAGGCATTGCTTTCGCCCAGTTTCGACCAGAGCTGCGCATAGTCCGCTTTGAGCTGTGTCCGATAGCCCTCATCATGTAATGCCCTGTCGAGTGATGAGCGGAGTTTTTCTTCGTTGAGATCGTGTTGTATCAGTTCGGGTATCACAGGCTTGTCCATTATCAGGTTCACCAGCGATATATACTTCACTTTGATAAGTTTTTTCGCCAGCCAGTAAGAAACCTGGTTGCCTTTGTAACATACCACCTGCGGCACATCGAACAATGCAGTTTCCAGCGTAGCGGTACCACTCGTTACTAATGCGGCTGCCGCTTGCTTTAAGAGATTATATGTACCGTCCTTTGCCAATATCACATTCGCAGAACCTATAAGTTCTTTGTACAGTTCGTCTGGTACTGATGGCGCTTGTGCCACCACGAATTGGTATTGCGGGAAATGACCCACCATCTTCAGCATCTCCGGCAGCTTCACCTGTATCTCCTGTTTGCGGCTGCCGGGCAGTAGTGCTATAACAGGTTTATCAGAAACAGGCTTTGCAGGTTTCTTCTTTTCTTCCGAGATCACTTCTACCAGCGGATGGCCAACGTACGTTACTTTATAATTCCATTTTTCGTAGAAAGGCACTTCGAAGGGAAGGATGACCAGCATCTTGTCCACATCGCGCTTTATTTTCCTTACCCGGTTCTCCTTCCACGCCCATGCCTGCGGCGATATGTAATAAACGGTTTTTATTCCCTGCTGTTTCGCCCATTCGGCAATGCGCATATTGAAACCGGGGTAGTCGATCAATACCAGCACATCGGGTTTAAAAGCAATGATATCCTGTTTGCAGAATTTGATATTGCTGAAAATAGTGCCCAGGTGTTTGACCACTTCTACAAAACCCATGAAGGCGAGCTCCCGGTAGTGTTTTACCAGTGTAGCGCCTGCAGCCTGCATTTTGTCTCCGCCCCAGCACCTGATCTCTGCGTTGCTATCTTGCCTGTGCAATGCCCTAACCAGGTTGCTGCCATGAAGATCGCCGCTGGCCTCGCCCGCTATGAGGTAATAGCGCATCTAATTCCAGACAAACTTGATCAATACAAATAAAACAAAGTATAACATAGTGGCCACCATGATGCCGCGCGCGGTCAGATCCAGGCGCTTGTTCGTGTAGTAGAGGAATGGTATAATATTCAGCAAAGCACTGAGACTCAGTACCATAGAACCAAGCTTGCCATTGCTAAAAAGTGATATGATATATTCGCCAAACTCCACCCCCTTGAATCTGACGAAGTACATGATGATCACACCTATCAGCGGAAAAAGAAGGCCTATAATAAGACCAAGTATCGGAACATTACGTTTCATAACGGCTGTTGTAAACGCTAAGATACAAGGCAAAAAGGGCATTTGAAACATACTAGGCTGAATGTCTTACCTTTGCCGTAACCTGAAAATACATATGCATGAATTTTTCACTCAATAACCTGCCGGAAAGGACTCAAAGACCACGAACAAACGGACTGACCATGGTGATGGACAAGGGAATGGGGCTTGATGAAGTCAGGAATTTCCTCTCGGTGGCCGCTCCATATGTTGACATCGCAAAACTCGGATTCGGAACAGCTTATGTTACCCAAAACCTTCGTGAAAAAATAGATATCTACCGCTCTTTTGATATTCCCGTATACTTTGGTGGCACCTTGTTTGAAGCTTTCCTCGTACGCAACCAGTTTGACGATTACCTGGAAGTGATCAAAGATTATGGATTGGAGCACGTGGAGGTATCAGACGGTTCCATTACCATCCCTCACATTGAAAAGTGTGGTTACATAGAGAAGCTGGCTAAGCACGTAACGGTACTTTCTGAAGTAGGTTCAAAAGACGCTGCGCACATCATTCCCCCGTACAAGTGGATAGAGCTGATGCGTGCCGAACTGGAAGCAGGTTCGACTTATGTAATTGCTGAAGCCCGTGAAGCCGGTAACGTAGGCATTTACCGCGGCAGCGGAGAAGTGCGCGAAGGGCTGGTGCAGGAGATCCTGACACAGATACCATCAGAAAAGATCATGTGGGAAGCTCCGCAAAAAGCACAGCAGGTTTATTTCCTGGAACTGCTTGGCGCCAATGTAAATCTCGGCAACATTGCTCCTGCAGAAGTACTTCCGCTGGAGTCAACACGCCTTGGCTTGCGCGGCGATACTTTTCACCTTTTTTTGAACAAGGCTGGTAAAAAGATTCATTCTACCAACCATATTTAGCAAATAAGACATTCCTATTATACAGCCGGGGCATGCCCCGGCTTTTTCTTTTTAACTTGCATTTATGCCTGCTACCTACGGACTGATAGGATACCCGCTTAGTCATTCTTTCTCTCCCGCTTATTTCAAAAACAAGTTTGAAAAAGAGGGCATTGATGCGAGCTATACAGCTTTCCCCTTACCATCGGTTAGCGATTTTCCTGTCCTGCTTAATGAACACCCTGAATTAAAAGGGCTGAATGTGACCATACCGCATAAGGAAACTGTCATTCATTACTTAGATGTGCTGCACGAAGATGCAAAAGCTGTGGGTGCAGTCAATTGCATTAAAATAGAGGGAGGAAAAACCACCGGCTATAATACCGACATTACCGGGTTTGAAAAAACTCTGAGGCCGCTTTTAAAACCGCACCACCAGCAGGCTTTCATTCTTGGTACAGGCGGCGCATCAAAAGCAATAGCTTATGTGTTAGACAAACTCGGTATTGAATACGTGAAAATATCGAGAGAGCGAAAACCTGATACCCTTTCTTACGATTCGCTGATGGATGAAATGTTTGCAACACATACACTCGTCATCAATACTACGCCATTAGGCATGTACCCTGATGTAGACAGCTGCCCCCGCATACCCTATGATGTGCTCAACAGCGACCACCTGTTATACGATCTTGTTTATAATCCTGCTGAAACAAAATTCATGAGACTGGGCAAGCAATATGGCGCCACAACCAAAAACGGCCTCAAAATGCTGGAGCTGCAGGCAGAAGCAGCCTGGCAAATATGGAATAGTTAAACCCCTACAGTGTAATACACGCAGGTTGTTACAAAATTTCGCAGGAAAGGGATCTTTGTTATCGGCTCCCATTGCTTCCTCGGCTCCAGCCCGAATTTGTATTTGTAGATCGGGTTGATGAGAAAATGTGTTTTGTTTAGAACACGAAGGCTGCTATCCTTAAGTATTTTTTCAAAACGCTCTATCGTGATGCGGGTGTCATAGATCTCCATCAGCTCTTCAATTTTTCCTTTGTCCTCACCCAGCATGTTCAGGAAAGCCCTGTATAGCCCTTTGGGCAAAATATGATAGTAAGGCAGCGTACTCGCCAGCTTGCCATGCAAGGTTTGCTGGTGCCCTCCAAACGGCATGTACCAGGGAGGAAAGCCGAAGAATATCTGGCCCCCCGGCTTCAGCAAGTTCTTCATATAAGGGATGAACTGCTCCTGCCCGGGAATATGCTCTATGGTATCCTTTAGTACAATGACATCAAAGAAGCCTCTGTATTGTTGCAGGAAATCATCATCATACACATTCTTGTACAGGAATTTTGCTTTCCCCTCAGTTATTTCTTTAGCAAAGAATTTATTGGCCAGGTCTATACGGTAGGCATCAAGATCAACACCCACACAATGAGCGCCCTTCTCAAGAAAAGGCACCATCACCCCACCTTCGCCGCAGCCTATCTCCAGCACATTGATGCCGGGCCCTATGGGCTTTGTTTTTTCAATAAATGGCAGAACGTAAGCACGCGAATTATCTACCTGCTGCTGGTACATTACATCTTTATCCTTGTGCTGCTTGAGGGCCAATGGTCTTGCTTTTTAAGGCTGTGAAGTTAATCGTTTACAGGTTTGATTGTACCCTGCAATATTTCCAGCTGGCGGCGTATGCTTTCGTTATGTATCATCTGGTACAGTGCAACAATGAATTCTTTATCCAGTTGCAATCTCTCAGCACGCTCTCCGCGGCTGTCTACTATATCCCTCCAGCGCTCAGGCTGGTAAGCTGTCATGTTGCAGTCTTTTTTCACCGCGCCTATGCGTTCGCTTAGTTCCATCCGGCGCGCTACCAGGTCTATTACCTCCGCATCTATGCTGTCCATCAATTGGCGCAAGTACTCCAGCTCCATGGTTTTGCTCATGTCTGCTGAATATTCATGGCGGATAACAAGACCTTTCAATAACTGCTTCAACACAGCAGGAGTTATTTGTTGTGCGGCATCACTCAGTGCATTTTCCGGCTTGGGATGTGTTTCGATCATCAGTCCATCAAAGCCCATATCCATAGCTTTCTGAGCAATATCCGCAACTATATCGCGCTTGCCTGTTATATGGCTGGGGTCGCAGATGATCGGTAGCTCAGGCCTGCGGCGTTTCAATTCTATAGGTATCGGCCAGTTGGGGGGATTGCGATAAGGCGAGCCCGCGTCGTAAATAGAAAAACCGCGGTGGATGGCCGCTACTTCGGTGATCCCCGCATGTTGTACGCGCTCGATAGCCCCCTGCCAGAGATCCACATCAGGGTTCACAGGGTTCTTCACCATCACGGGAATATTAACACCCTTTAACGCATCAGCTATGCGCTGCACCTGGAAGGGGTTTACGGTCGTTCTCGCGCCTATCCAGAGCACATCCATTCCATATTTCAGCGCCAGTTCTACGTGGGCTGGCTCGGCAACCTCTACAGTAGTTTTTATTCCATGGACCTCTTTTGCTTCCTGCAGCCAGGCCAGCGCTTCCTCACCCCTGCCCTCAAAACTGCCGGGACGGGTGCGGGGCTTCCATACACCGGCGCGAAACAACTGAATAACATCTTTGACCGCGCCCGCCGTCTCCAATACCTGCTCTCTCGATTCCGCGCTACAAGGCCCCGCTATAATGAACGGCTTTGCAGCCGCTTTGAACAATGACATGGCTGCAAAATTAAGGGGTTTAGGCGCTTTCTTTACCTTTGCGCCCATATGAGCCAACTGCCGATGCCCGCCGAACTGAAAGAAGGCGGGGTGATACTTGTGGACAAACCCTACCGCTGGACTTCCTTCGATGCGATAAACCGCCTGCGCCGCATGCTGCACGTGAAAATTGGCCACTGCGGCACTCTCGACCCCCTGGCTACAGGACTGCTCATCTGCTGCACCGGCAAATTCACCAAACGCATTACAGAATTTCAGAAACTACCGAAAGAATATACCGGGATCATCCACCTCGGCGCTGTGACCCCCACTTACGATCTTGAAAGCGAACCGCAGGACCAGAAACCTGTGAAAGTTACCGAAGAGCAAATACGCGCCGCTACCGCACAGTTCACCGGCGAGATCATGCAGGCGCCGCCCATACACTCTGCCATAAAGCAAGACGGTAAGCGTGCTTATGAGCTGGCCCGCGCGGGAAAGGAGATCGTGCTGCAGCCGCGGCCGGTTACCATTACCGAGTTTGAAATAACAGCGATCAACCTACCCGAAGTACATTTCCGGGTGGGTTGTAGTACAGGTACTTATATACGCTCGCTGGCCAATGATTTCGGGCAGGCGCTGGGATGCGGGGGATATCTTGCTGAGCTCCGCCGGACGAAGATCGGGGAGTTTGATGTAGCCAACGCCATGGAACCCGAAGCATGGAAAAACCTTTGGTACCCCGACGGTGTGCTGCCACCCAAACCACCGAAGCAAAAGAACAATCCGCCAAAGAAACGCATCGATTAATTGAACCGCCTTTTCTCCATATTCTTCACCTGGCTGATAAGGTTTTACCAGGCATTTATCTCACCGCTGCTGGGTGCCAAATGCCGCTACACGCCCACCTGCAGCGCTTATGGAGTGGAAGCCATCAAAAAACACGGCCCCTGGAAAGGTGGCTGGCTGGCATTCAGGCGTTTCCTGCGCTGCCACCCCTGGGGCAGTCATGGGTATGATCCTGTGCCGTAACCTCACCCCCTAACCCCCTCTCCCGGCTTAAATTGATTATTTTTTGTTGCAAGCCTAAAAACAGGAGAGGGGGGACTAAAAACAGGAGATGGGAATAAGAAACAACGAAAGGAAAAACAGTGAGTAAAGAAAGCCTCTCCTGTTTTTAGGAGGGGCAGACGGCCTTAAAAAATCATTGATTTCGTCGGGGAGGTTGCGCGCGTACCATAAAAAAATGCCACTCCGGAAAACCGGAATGGCTCGCTTTGTCATTTTACTCCTGTGTCAGAATTAGGAGCGCAACAACAGTCTTCAAATTTCTTTTGCCTAAGCAGCACCGCCTTTATTGATCAGCGGCAGCAGCAGCGTGTTGGCCTTGTTGCATGCATCGCTGATGTCTATGGCTTTTATCAGTGCGTGTATGGCCTGGCCGTTGTTATTGTGTTCAAAAAACAGGTCTTGCTCACCGGGTATCTTAGCCGAACTTTCTAGGCAAACCACTATCTCGTTGTGTGCGAATATCACTTTGAACGTCTTCATCTCATGCTCTCCTTTCGTTGTCTGGGTATTAGACTAATCTTCTACTATAAAGTAACGCAAAAAACCCACCAAATTGGCTGTGGAAGCGGCTTTTTTACATTTCAATAACTATTGACGGGGATAAATGACAGTAAAATGAGCATAAGTTTCCGGCGGCTGAGCTTGCATAAAAAAGAAAAGAGGCCTTACGGAGCCTCTTTTC
>CAMPKG010000134.1 GCA_946887085.1 uncultured Sphingobacteriales bacterium | reverse complement strand
TCTTTTTTACCCCTCAAAACTTTACCCCAAAATGCAAAAGCTAACACTTGCACAAAGGCAGTCGCTGCGCGAACGGCTGGCCTGGAAACTTGCCTATGCGCTGAAACCACTCTACTTCGCAATGAGGAGAGGACGCAAACCCTGGAATGTAACGATAGAAACCCTCCGCGACATGCCCGAAGGAAGCCTGGGTAACGACCTTGCAAAATTCCTTACTGCGAACAACCTGGAAATGATGCCCCGTGCAGAGTTTCATGATGTGTACCATGTGCTCTTCAACTACGGTACCAATATACGCGACGAGGCCTGTATACAATTTGTGCCACTCGGCAACGGGCGCTGGTCATTGCCTTACGTAACCTGCACAATGGTGACCATACTCTTTTACCCCGAATATCTCGAAGATTTTTATGAGGCTTATAAAAAAGGGAAAGCCGCCAACCGCTTTCATGATATAGACTTTGAACCGTTCTTACAAATGCCGACGCGCGAAGTGCGGGAATGGATATTCAGGAGAAGGACAGCATAGTGAGCGAGCACCAGCAATAGTCCGTGCGGTGTGCGCCGCGCGGCTATTGTTCTTTGATCACGCCTGCATCCAGCTCTGTATCAAAGTCTATGGGATGTTTCCACAGGCTTTTACCCGTGTAGGCTTGTTCGTCTTTATACGTAACGGATAAAGTTGAAGGTTCCACTTCCGCGAACGTAACACGGAAATTGCCGCTGCTGTCGGTAAGGAAATAATAGGCCACCGCAGAGCGTGCGGCGCTGCTGGTGTCGCCGGTAAGTACATGCAGCACATATTGCTTCACAACAGTGCCGTTGTTGTTGGAATCCACCATCCGGCCAAACACCTGCTTGCGCGATGTGCTGTCTTTCTCGCAGGCAGATAATGCTGCTAACAGGCATAAGATAAAAAGAGTGTAAGACAATAGGCGCATGCGATGTTGCTAATTGTTTCAAATATAGTAAAACAGCTCTAGTATAAGGCGAAAACCGGCAGACTGAAACAAATGCGTAGAAGTTCGCGTATATCTACGCATAACAAAATGAAAGCATAAGGGTAACCTTGTATCATAAATCTACCCGGTATGAACTACCCTGCGCTTTTGCTACGAATGATGACCGCCATACTCATCGGATATTTGCTGGTGACATCGGTAGCGTGCAAGAAAAAAGATCCCTGCAAGAATACCACCTGCCTGAACGGTGGTACGTGTATAGAAGGAAAATGCCAATGCCCCGACGGATACTATGGCGACGGCTGCCAGTCGTTCAAATCCCCATTCCCCGGCAACTGGGCGGGAGAGATTTGCCATGGCGACCCGGTAGCGCTCATTGTGCGCGAAACGGACACACCACAGAAAATGTCCCTTTCTTTTTACTACATGCGTCAATGGCATCCATTAAAGGGAAAGCTCACTGCCAGAGACACCATATTGATAGAAAGGCAGCGCCTGGTTATAGGAGGCAGTTTCCCCGCACTGTATATGTATGGATGGATAGCCAGCAAAGGCAACGATGTTGTGTACGACTACAAGTTTGAGTGGAATGCCGAACCAAATATCAATCCAATAGATTCCTGCAAAGGTATTTACATACGCGATTGAGTTGAAAAGAAAGACCCGGCCGTATACGCTGCCGGATCCTGAGAATCAAAAACACCACTATGGTTCTACTTTACGTTGGTAAAAGTTTGCTGCACTGTTATTGAATCCGTACCTGTGAACACGCGCTGCCTGTACACTGCGGTCGTCTTGGTTATGTCAATGACGGTAGATTTTGTAGTAGCTTTATAATACCTTTTCTATGAAATACACCTCCACCATCGCATTGCTCTCATGTATCATTGCCTTCAGCGCATGTAAGAAAAAAGAACACACTTGCTCCTGTACCATCTACTTTCCGGCAATGACCCTACCGCCGGGTAAGACAATATGGGGACGGACCTATCAAATAGATAGCACATATACTTCTACCACAAAAAAAGCGCAGGGGCTATGCGATGAGATCGCCCGCTATCATCGCCAAAAAGGCGCTTATCTGCAAATCGATTGCAAACTGAAGCCAGATTAGTTGAACTGCCCGAAATGCCATAACACTCCCGAGGGATCATGCATAAAGAATTCACGGCCCCAGTCATTATCATGTATATGGGTGAGTTTGACGTTCTTGTACCTGGCCGGCAGGTTCAAGGCCTGTAATCCCTCCAGGTAACGCGGCACGTCATCCACTTCAAGGAATATCATCGAGTTATTCACCCAGTCCTTCACATAATAATCCTGCAGGTAGAAGCCAATATTTTCCATCACTTTGAAATAACACATATCACCGGAAATGACGTGTTCTTCAAAACCCAGTTCTTTATAAAATGCGCGACTTGTTTCGTAATCCTTCGCGCCGATGAATGTTCTTATGGATGTAGCAGTGTGTTTCATTGGCAATATTCTGAAAACCAAATATAGTGAAGCTCTGCAACAGCACGTACTAACCCGTGTCAAAAATTGCGTATTCCTACGGTTGTTCGCCATTGAGCCTGCAAATAGGTTTGCTTTTGTATTAAACCACAAAAGCTATGCAACGAAATATAAATTTCCTGTGCCTGCTGCTGGCAGCTTGCTGCACAATGTTTGCGTGCAATAAAAACGACGCCGACAGACCGGCAATACCAAACGACCCTGCGCCTTCTCCTTCTCCAACCAATCCGCCCGATCCCGGGCCTGTGAAGACCGTATGCATACCATTGGGCGCTCTAAACATACAGCAGTGGGGCAGCAATGGTTTCTGGCTGGATGATGTACTGCAGTTTGAACCGGCAATAACAGCGATGAAAGACACAGCCGGCTACTGGCTGCTTAAGGCCGAAGCAAAAAACAATGAACGTATATACCTGTGTTTTCGCAGGCGGCCGGAGAAAAGCTGGATGTACTATTTATATACCAGCGGATTCCCACTCGGCAACGCTTTGGGTGATACTTGTGAAGTAGCTGTTGCCTACAGCAATGGCGACAGCAAGCTCATACCGCATGTCAACCTTACGCCCGGCGATCTGGATTGGGACAAAGTGCCCGTGTATGTTACCGAAGATTCCATCTACGTAAATTTTGAATACAGCGCCGGGGCATCTACAGGCGGACCGCCGTATAAAATAGCGGGCAGGGTGAAAGGGAAGAAGAACTATTGATATGACATAGCGATGACGAAAAGGTGAAAAAGCGGCATAGTCTGTGCGGCAGTTATGGTATAACACCGATCCTAAAACTCTATGCTTAACCTTAAAACCCTCCCCTTTTATGAAATACCTATCAATGCTCCTGTGCACCGCTTTCATGGTGTCAGTATTCGACAAGAAAAATGATCAGCTGAAGCAAACCGAAGTAACCGACTACAGGCTCACGATAAAAGGAACATACACGCCAATTAAAAACAGCTGTGCCGGCTCCGTCATTATTTTTGAACCGGTTATTGAAACCGATACGACCGGCACCGGAATCAAAGTAAGCAACCTCAGTTATTTGCCCGTGAACGCCCGCGTTGATCGCGAACATGAAACCTTCGCGCTGGACACATTCATCTATGGCTACGATGAGATCGTGGGTACAGGTAGTTTTTCAGAAGACACGCTTACGCTGAAGCTGCATCACAAGCCTGCAAGTTTTGCGCCGGCCGGCCGCAGTGCTTTCGATTGCACCACGGTGCTGGTAAAGAACTAGCGGGAAACAAAACTGAATACAGTAACCTGCGGATGTATTACGGGAACCGTTTGTCTACCACTTTCTTGGTCAGGCAGATCATGGCCTGTTGCAGCCTGTGGGCCTCGTCGGCGGTGTAGCTGATGACACTTGAACTGCTCCCTTATGAAAAAGTTGACACTGTTGACTGCCATGATAACAGCACTTGCTGCCTGCACAACGACGGAAACCATCACCTGCTCCGACGAGCATTATTTCATCGCTACTATCGGCTATACGGCCTCAGAACTGGATACATTCGAACTGCGGTGGTTTGAACGCGGATCCAACTTCGGCAAACCGGCGGGTACATTCCTGATCGTCGGGAATATCCCTATAGAAACCAAAGGAGATACCATCGTGTTGCGTGAACCCGGTTACAGCAGTCCGCTGCCCGAGGGTGCACAACTATTCACCTACCACCACGACATGGAACTGTACATACCTGCTAGCGGGCGTACCTGCCGCATCAGCAATATACAAGATGAAGGTGAACACCACGCAACGGTTAAAAAGCCGCGTGGCGCCAGGGACGTAGACGGGTGTGAGAACAGTATTCTCAGCTATACGCTCGATGGCACGCAACATACATTTGCTGAGTACAAGCCTACTGTTTACATAAGGAAATAAGAATACAAGCTTCTCTACTGGCATAATTTTGTCCCTGCTATACCCGGTTCAAATACCGGTGTGATGAAAGCATTACTGACGATGATATTGGGTGTGGTGATACTGCGTACATGCAACACACCCTCAATAGATTATGCACGGCCAACTCCTGTAAGTTTCCAGCAATTCTATGATGAGCTTTCGCCCTATGGCGATTGGGTAGAAACGCCCAGCTATGGTTATGCATGGGTTCCGGATGTGGACGATGATTTCCGCCCCTACTATACTAATGGCAACTGGGCGGCCACTGACCTCGGCAATACCTGGGTGTCTGACTATCCCTGGGGATGGGCGCCTTTCCATTATGGCAACTGGGCATATACTGATCCGCATGGATGGACCTGGGTACCGGGTTACGACTGGGCACCTGCACAGGTATCATGGCGGCAGGGCGATGGCTTTTACGGATGGGCTCCGCTGCTGCCGGGGCTGGCCCTTAGCAAAGGCCTGAACGGGTATAACCCGCCCGCAGACTGGTGGGTGTTTGTGCCGCAGAATCGCCTCTATTCCGATAATGTATCGAGGTTTTGGCCCGGCCCGCAATATAATCCCTCCATACTGCCAGCCACTACTTACATCACCAATGTGTACAAGGGCAAGCGCGGTAATAACTACATCTTCGGGCCGAGGGCTGATGAGTATGCGAAACTGACGGGTAAGAATATCAAGGTGCACAAGATAGTGGATGTTGCCAAACCGGGATCGAGGGGAAAAGGAAACGAGGCACTGCATGTGTACCGCCCGAAGGTGAAGAAAGACAGGGGCGCCGCACCCACGAAGGTGATGCAAAACTGGGCAGGCAAATCGCAACGCGGCAATAGCGTGAACGCACGCGATGGACAGCCCAACCAAAAAACAAACGCACGCGGGCCGCAGCAGAACAAAGCGCTGCCCGGCAACAAGCAAAACGGCCACAAACAAATGGAAGCCCGCGGAAGGCAGAACGCAAGCCCCGAAAGAAAACCATCATCTCCGCATAAAGCAACGCCACGTAAAGCACCGGAGCGAAACGTAAATAAAAACCAGCAACGACAGCAACAAAGCGCACGCCCGGCACAGCAGAAAAACAGCGGCGCATCCGCAAGGCAACAACAAAAGCCGCAGCAAGGCCGGAGCGCACAACATCAATCGGGGCCGCAAGGCGGCAAGGGAGACAACGGCGGGGGTAAGAAGAAGTAAAGAGAAACTATTGTGCGTTGGTTAAAGACAGCTGTGCATACCGCGCAAGACCAGCAGCTAAAGCGGCATTCCATTTTGCTTGTTCTTCACTGTTCTTACTATGGTTGGTTTCGCGGTCGTAGTCGAACTGCATTTTCCGGAGTTTGGCATATGCCTCCTGGTACATCCGGCTGCTGACAGCACGGCATGTCTTTAGTGTAAATGTAGTATCATCTAATCTCTTCTGTAATTCTGCCCCGCAGATCAGCGCTATATCAAAATGGCCTTGTTCATGCTTCAGCAAATCGTCAGAAAGTTCTTTCTTACGGTTGGCCCATGACTCTTTACCAAAGCCGACTGTCACCTGGAACTTTGGTGTTTCTCCGTTCTTCACTCCGTCGGAATTTATCAGGTCGCAGCCTATCGACGCATAGGTGGCCGCCCAATACGGAGCCTCCTTATTTACTTTCCCGTCAAAATCCTTCCACACAAGCGGGCGGTTGCCTTCCTTACCATTTATTGTTATTTTCTGTGCAAATGTGACCGCCGGCAGCAGGCAGAACAGGAGCAATAGTTTTTTCATAGTGCTTAAGATAAGGCTAATGCATTTTGTTTGCAAGTCCTGAATTGACAAACTACGATCAACCCGTTACCTGCGTCCTCAAAACTGGTTGGGAGAATAACATTCCTGCCAGTACCCCACTATCCGCTTCAGGGTGTCGAGGAGTTTCTCATAAGTATTTGGCTTTAAGAAAAACCCCTGTACCGACAATGTATATGCATCGTACACCGCTTTTTTATCTACGGCGGTTGAAAAGAAAAGAAAAGATAAGGTATGCATTTACTGGCCAGCCCCTCATTTGTATGAACCGCCTTCCTTAGCTCGAAACCATTTAGTTTGGGCAGGTTGATATCCGATAATATGATGAAGGGGTAGATAGTAGCATCCTGCAAATAATGCAACGCTTTTTCACCGTCGCTGAAGAACACTATTTCATTAGCGTAGCCGAGATCTTTGAATGCGGAAGAGAGTAATGCCCGGTCATCGGCATCATCTTCTATGATAATAATAGGCCCGTTCTTATTCATGATCTTCTCTTTAACGTGCCGCTACAGAAAAATTTGTTGAGCTAAAGGCGGCGATATAAAGACACGATGATATCGCTGAGAATAGCATTAATGTATGGCGACATTAGTTGCCGGCTATTATCATAATAAATTCCATGCCATTGGTAAGTACGCTATCGTTTAAGAAGTTGCGATAGGAGGAGGATTGACATTTCCGCCTGCCAGCACTTTCTTAACCATATGGCCCGTACCCCATTTCTTAAGTGCCGCGCTGCTTGCCAGCTCCATGGCTGTTACCGAGTCCTTTTTCAGCAGGTTGATGATCTCTTTGTAGTGCGCCAACCTCAGCGTTGCAATGGTTGCGTCGAAGCCGGTTTTACGGTTGGGGTAGTTGCGTACGCCATGCGAATTATATTTGGAGTCCACGGTTCCCGGAATATGCTTTGATGTATTGAAGGGATTGTTCGCCGCCTCGCCACCTTCGCCCTGCCGCCAGGCCATGAGAAACTTAAGTTTCTCCGCGGTCTCGTTTACACCAAGTTCCTTAAGTATTGCTTTATAAAAGCCCATGTCGGTGCTGAGATCCTGCTCATCAATTTCGTCCTCGCTATCTACAGTATCACTCTTAGGTTTGTGGTGCTTTTTCATCTTTGCTACATATGCAGCTTCGGCGGCTGCAGATTTGTTGTGCTGAACATTGGCTTTATATGCTGTAAGCCCTGCTATAACCACTCCTAACGTTGCTATTGTCCTTCTCGCGTTGACCCTTCTCATAAAACATCCCCAATGGTCCACCGCAAGAACACTAATTCTACGCCATAAGCTTAAAAAAATGAGTTAGTTAACAATGCTTTTTGAATTGTATTTTTGTTAAAAATTCAGATATCCGCAATGCAATAGCCCGGACATTTGCAGAGCATGATCGTTGATTGGCACAACATTTACGATCTTACCAAAGAACAATTTTACTTCCGTACGATCATTTTGTTATTACCGCACCGGGGTCTGCCGGCTGGCCATTTATCCTCAGCGCCTTTACACCTATGACGCAGCGGTCGTCGGGGTTTTCGTAGTGTCCGCACACATGCCTTGGTTCGCTGTCGGTAGCGTTAAGATATGGAAAAGATGGAGATATCGCTTTAGTTGCCCGCGGGTGGTTGCAGGTAGCGGTTGAGTTGTTCTTCCAGGCTGGTTTCCCATTCTGTTTGCATAGTGAGGTTTTTCCCGTTGGTGGTGGCCATCGCGTATTTGGTGCGCATGCGGTCGCACTTCTCCAGTGTTTCGAGGTACATGGCGGTGATCACCGGCACCGCAGTGTCAAACCTGGTGAAAGTTGCTTCGTTGTACTTTTGCTGCAACTCTGCGGCGCACAGCACTGCTATGTCGAAATGTCCCTGCTCGTGGCGCAGCGCGGTTTGAGTAACCCCGCGTTTCGGGTTCACCCACGATTGCCCGGTGAAGTTTACCAAGACCTTCAGCGGCGGAAAGGCATCTTTGTTTTGCTTAGCGCGCCTGATATCCACCTCCCAGTTGATCTCGCAGTGAGTGATGGCAGGGAGCGTTGAGCTGGTATCGGGCGCACCTTTGAAATCGCTCCAGCTAAGTTTGCGATATCCTTCCTTTCCATTGATAGCAATGCGCTGCGCAAAGCATAGCGCAGGCGCCAGGCACAGCACCGCAAATAGTATCTTCATCATCCTTGTTAAGTTACGAAAATGCAGAGTGGTTTGCACGAGAGGGGGTGTTAGGGTTAAGTTATTGTTAGCCTGGCAGTAATTGTACTGATTGCATAACTGTTGATACATTTTTGATGCGTTTGCGATAGATACAGACAGATGGGTTTAACTCATTTATAATAACTTTCCCTCTTTGTTGACAAGAATTGACAAGGTTTGACAAGGTTTGCGAAGTTTTTTTGTTGAAGCTGTTGTCTTCGCGAGCTGAAGGTTGACAAGGTTTTTTTGAAAATATTTTTTTTAAGCTAGCTGATAGTTAACAATTTCAACATCTGTTGTTAACAAT